>DMDI01000013.1 GCA_003445555.1 Desulfotomaculum sp.
CGGCATACCGGAAACCGTTTCAAACTTATCCGGCCGGTCTTTTATTTTTTGGCGCTCTTCTAACCACTTTTCCTGGTTTACCTTAATTTCGGCCAGCTTTTCGTCACCAGCTGAAATCAAATCCTCTACTTTCAAACCGCTCATTTAAAATCACCCCTTTAATGAATTTCATAATTTATAGAAATTATATTATTATATAATTTAAAAATCAATTGGAAAACTACTAATTTATGGTTTTCGCCAAATACTTACTTATTTTTAAGGTATGGTTCAATAGCTATTTTTTGGCCTTCTAAAAAGACAATTAGCGCTTGATTTTTTGGATTATTAAAACTAACCCTGGGTTCGTTATTTACCCCGGCAATAACAAGACAACTTTTTTTATCAATACTCAGGGCCACAATAACGGCCTGGGAATTATTTTTTTCTCCGGCGCAAACAGTACCGGAACAGGTACCCATAACTACCACATTTCCAGCGGCCGCAACTTTTGCTCCTGAGTGAATATCACCAATTATAACTAAGTGACCAGGGCAGTTTATTTCTTGTCCTGAACGCAGCGAGTGCGATACCAGCCAGGCATGCTCTGCCAGACCATTGTTTAATAATGGGCTTTTTAAAAAGGGTTTGACATTTTTCCCTTCACCGGTTAAGGAAGAGTCTTTGGGGAAGGGGACCAGACCATACTGCTGGCAGATATTTTCAATCTCTACCCGCTGTTGACTGGAAATAGCTTGAACTGCCTGCCCAAAAGTAAACTTTGCCCCCTTAAAAAAATTGTTGGCCGCTTCCATTTTATTTCTTAAGCTTTTTTTTATTTCGTCAAATTCATCATTGGGGTCAAAGACAATAATCAGACCCTCGCGAGTACCCTTAATACTAATCATTTCTTTAGTTAACATAAATTAACTTTTTTCTCCCCTTTTGTATTTATCTTTCGCCTTTTGTTGACATTTTCCTGCTTAGGTTAAAAATATTATCTTGAAATTAATCGGATTTGCATAAAAAAGATCTGTTTGCGGTAACTTTACCTTAAGGGTTTTAACTTGAAAAAAAGGAGGATAAAAATATGTTTGACCGGCCTTTAAAAATTTTATTTGTAGCTTCTGAAGTAGTGCCTTTTGCCAAAACTGGCGGACTGGCCGATGTTGCCGGTTCCCTTCCTAAGGCTTTGGCTACGGTAAGCAACAATCACTCAGGTAATGACGTAAGGATAGCCTTACCCCATTATAAAGGTATTGAAGGGGCCCGGTATTTAATTGACTTCCCGGTAAATATGATTACCCGAACAGAATCAGCAATTATACGGGAAGCCACCATTGAAGCAAAGTATAACGGTGAGCACCGCTTGATCCCGGTATACCTGGTAGACAACCATCATTATTTTTACCGTGACGGAATGTATATGTTTGCTGATGAAGCCACCCGTTTTGCTTTTTTTTGTCACGCCGTACTGGAAATACTACCTAAGTTGAACTGGCAGCCAGATATTATTCATTGCAACGACTGGCAAACCGGACCCATCCCTCTTTTTCTAAAAACAAAACTTTTCCAGCACTCTTTTTATCGTAAAACAGCTACCATATTTACCATTCATAACCTACAATACCAAGGTAATTTTCCTAAAGAAACTTTGTCTTTGTTGGGTGTTGACGATAGTTATTTTACCCCGGATTTACTTGAGTTTTACGGTACCGTCAGTTATATTAAGGCCGGAATTCTTTTTGCGGATATAATAAATACGGTAAGCAAAACCTACGCGACCGAAATTCAAAAACCTGAAACAGGGGAACGGCTGGATGGTCTTTTACGTAAACGCTCCCGTGATTTGTATGGTATTATTAACGGCATTAACTACCATGAATTTAATCCTAAAACAGACCCTCGCATTTACCGGAATTATGATCAAAATAGTTTTGAAAACAAAAAAGAAAATAAGTATTATCTTCAAAAGGAATTTAATTTACCGGTAAAAGACGTGCCTGTATTGGGGATAATTTCACGATTGGTGGACCAGAAAGGACTTGATTTGATTGCCGGGGTTATAGAAAAACTAATGGAATTGGAGGTTCAATTATTAATTTTAGGGAGCGGGGAACGGTACTACGAGGACTTGTTTAAAGAATTAAAAAACCGTTTTCCGGAAAAATTAGGGGTTTATATTGGCTTTAACGCTATATTTGCCCAACGTATTTATGCGGGCTCCGACATATTTTTAATGCCCTCTAAATATGAACCCTGTGGTTTAGGCCAATTGATTGCCATGCGTTACGGAACTATACCGGTAGTTCGGGCTACCGGCGGTTTGGCTGATACGGTTAATAATTATAACCCCCTTACCGGTTCGGGGAATGGTTTTACGTTTACCGGATATAACCATAAAGACTTTTATTTTGTAATTGAGCAAGCCCTAAATTTATACCAGGAAAATCATGCTCAATGGCAAAAATTAGTTAAAATAGCCATGGAATTAGATTTTTCCTGGGCGCGTTCCGCGATTGAATACCTTCAATTATACCAGGAGGCCCTGTCAAGGAATAAAATGTTCGCCAAAACCGTTTAAAAAAGGCTTATAATTTTTTTAAAAAAGTTTTTATAATCTTTTTAAACGTAGCAGGGTTTTTTACCTTCTATGTCGAATATAACTAACTAAAATTTAAATCAAATAATTTACTCTATATTTAACCTTACAGAGGTATAGCCTTTATTAAAATAACTTAAAAGAAGGTGATAAGTTTCAGCTACTAAATTCAGGTTACTTTACCAAAAAAATTAAAATAAGGAGGACGAATTAGTGAATTTTAAGCTCACCGAGGAGCAAGAATTACTCCGTAAAACAGTCCGGGATTTTGCTGAAAATGAGATAGGTCCTAAAGCAGCGGAAATGGATGAGAAAGAAGATTACGACTGGTCATTATGGGACAAGATGGCAGATATGGGGTTAACGGGGATTGTTTTTCCTGAAAAATACGGTGGGGCGGAAATGGATTACGTAAGCTATGCCCTTGCGGTAGAAGAACTAGCCCGGGTTGACGCTTCTTCTAGTGTAGTAATTGCTGCGCATACCTCACTTTGCAGTTGGCCCATCTATGCCTTTGGAAATGAAGAACAAAAACAAAGATTTTTAGTGCCCCTGGCCGAAGGAAAAAAACTTGGAGCTTTAGGCTTAACCGAGCCTTCTGCCGGTTCGGACGCAGGCGCCGTTAAATTGACAGCGGTACCCGATGGCAACGACTATATTTTGAATGGCACTAAAACTTTTATTACTAATGGTGGTAAAGGCGATATATATGTGGTCGTGGTTAGTACGGATAAAGCAAAAAAACATCGTGGCACAGCTGCTTTTGTGGTAGAAAAAGGAACTCCCGGTTTCACTTTTGGAAAAAAAGAGCACAAATTGGGTATTCGTGCTTCTTATACATATGAGCTCGTTTTTGAAAATTGCCGTGTTCCTAAAGAAAATATGCTGGCCTCGGACGGTGATGGTTTTAAAGTTGCTATGGCTACTCTTGATGGAGGCAGAATTAGTATTGCCGCCCAAGCAGTTGGCATCGCGCAGGGAGCTTATGAACAGGCACTGGCTTACAGTAAGATACGGGAGCAATTTGGCCGGCCAATTTCGGCTAACCAGGGAATTCAATGGATGTTGGCGGATATGCATACCCGTGTTGAAGCCTCGCGCCTACTAACCCTTCATTCTGCTTATTTAAGGGATGCGGGAGAACCTCATACAAAGGAATCAGCCATGGCTAAACTATACGCGGCTGAGTGTTCAATGTGGGTTACCGTCAAAGCGGTGCAAATATTTGGCGGTTACGGATATAGCCGGGAGTACCCGGTAGAACGGATGATGAGAGACGCCAAAATTACCGAGATTTATGAAGGTACTAGCGAGGTACAAAGGATAGTAATTTCAAATAGTATTTTAAGGTAGTTATTAATTTATAATGATACAAGGAGGATGAGTATGAAAATTGTCGCTTTAGTAAAACAAACCTTTGACTCCGAGGCAAAAATTGCCTTAGAGGGGGGTAAAATTGGCCGGCAAGGAATTAGTTTAATTATGAACCCTTATGATGAATACGCCGTGGAAGAAGCCCTTAAGCTTAAAGAAAAACACGGTGGAGAGGTTACCGTGGTAACGGTAGGGTCCGATGAAGCAACGGAAGCCGTACGGCAGGCCCTGGCCATGGGTGCCGATCAGGGTATTTTAGTTAATCCGGGAACAGAAGATATTGACGAAAGTACAATTGCTACAATTTTAGCCAAAGCAGTTAGCGGCCTGGAATACGATCTAATTTTAGGCGGTTTTCGAGCCATTGATGACGGTTCAGCTCAGGTAGCCGGCCGGGTAGCGGAAATTCTTAATCTTCCGGTAGTAAACATGGTAACCAAACTAGAGGCAGACGGGGGTAAAGCGGTAGCTACGGCAGATATTGAAGGCGGCAGCGCGGTAATGGAAGTAACATTGCCGGCCGTAATTACCGCCCAAAAAGGATTAAATGAGCCGCGCTATCCTTCAATGAAAGGAATAATGCAAGCTAAGAAAAAACCTTTGAAAAAGATAGGACTTGGGGACGTAAGTCTGGATGCCAGTCAAGTAGCGGCAAAAGTAAAGGTATTAACATACTCTTTACCTCCAGCCCGCGCAGCAGGAAAGATCATTCCCGGTGAACCGGCTGAAGCCGCGGCCGCTTTAGCCAAGGCATTACGTGAAGAAGCAAAAATTATCTAAGGAGGGAAAATTATGGCCAAAGGAATATTAGTTTTTGCGGAACAACGGGATGGAAAAATTAAAAAAGTAACTTACGAGTTGTTAAGCGCAGGGAAAAAAATCGCCAGTCAACTAGGCGAAGAGGTAAGCGCCGTCCTGGTAGGCAAAGGAGTAAGCTCGCTGGCCGGTGGTTTAGGTGAATACGGAGCAGATAAAGTATATGTGATTGAAAATGACGCCTTAGAAAATTACACTACCGACGCCTATGCAAACGTGGTTGCTGATTTGGTTAAGCAAAACGAACCCACGGCCTTTTTGCTGGGTTGTTCTATTACCGGCCGGGATTTGGCGGCTCAGGTAGCCCAAAAATTGGACACTGGTTTATTAACTGATTGTATAAATGTGATGGTAGAAAATGGCCAAATAGTATTTACCAGGCCCATATACGCCGGTAAAGCAATAATTAACGCAGCAATTCCTGAAGCACGGCCGGTTATGGCCACTATCAGGCCTAACGTTTTACCGGTAGACGAACCGCAAGCCGGAAAAAGTGCTGAGGTAATTAATGTCCCGGCTAATATAGGCAACGTTCGTACAACGGTAAAAGATGTTATCCGGCAGGTAAGTGCCCGTCCCGAGCTTACGGAAGCTGACATTATTGTTTCTGGTGGACGGGGGATGAAGGGACCAGAGAATTTTAAGCTATTGGAAGATTTAGCCGATGTATTGGGAGCAGCCGTGGGTGCCTCCCGTGCTTGCGTTGACGCCGGTTGGGTACCGCTAAGCATACAGGTAGGACAGACAGGTAAAACTGTTTCCCCCAATCTTTATATTGCGGCCGGTATCTCTGGAGCTATTCAGCATTTAGCAGGGATGAGTTCTTCGAAAGTTATCGTAGCGGTAAATAAAGATTCTGAAGCCAATATCTTTAAGAGTGCTGATTTTGGGGTTGTTGGCGATTTATTTGAGGTCTTACCGGTATTAACTCAAGAAATTAAAAAATTAAAGGCTTAAATTTTTTATAGGGGGGTACTCAAAAAAAATTAAAAATTAAACGCATATTTCTTTTACATATTATGTATTGAGGACCCCCTAAGTTTAATTAGGAAGGAGTGGATGATATGATTAACCCATCAATGCTCAGCACCTTGGGAATTGTAATTTTTGCCATAGTTGGGGCCATAGCGTTATATTTTTTTGCCATGGGTGCGGTGGAATTATTTACTAAAGTTACTTTAGGCCAGTCCGCCAGCCGTAATGACCAGTTGGGTAAACGTTTGTGGGGAACAATTAATCATGCCGTTGGTCAGCCCAAAATTCTTCGTCAGGCTGAAGGCGGAGTAATGCATTTTCTTCATTTTTGGGGCATTGCCATTTTTGCCTTGGCTATTGTTCATCTATTATTCGAGCGGTTATTTGGCGCCGTTCTTTTTAGAAGCCCCGTTTGGTATTTAATTGCCGATATCGCCGGGCTTCTTGCTTTAGTGGGGATTCTTTATTCAGGTTTTCGCCGGTATGTCCAAAAAGTACCCCGTTTAGATACCGGCGGCTGGAAAGAAGAGCGGCTTATCGTTTTGCTTATATCAATGATTGCCCTTATGGTCGTATTTTATTTTCTTTCCTACGGTTTTAAAATAGTGGCAACTGCTTCCGTTCCCGGAGAACCGGAACGTTATACCCTGGCTTTTGTCAGCAGTTGGGTTGCAAGTTGGTTTACTGGCATAGACCCTGCTACCGCCCGTTTTTGGGAGTTTACCTTCTGGTGGCTTCAAATGATTATGGCTTTTGGACTTTTGGTTTCCTTCCGTTATTCACCGGTAATTCATCCTGCGGTAGCTCCTTTAAATATTTTTATGAGGAACCTGGGACCAAAGGGGGCAAATATTGAATCCATTAATTTTGAAGATGAAGAAAAAGAAACCTTCGGGATTAATAAAATTGCAGATTTTACCTGGAAAGATTTAATGGACCCCTATGCCTGCGCGGAGTGTGGCCGCTGCCAGGATAACTGCCCGGCTTATCTAACTGAAAAACCTCTTTCACCAAAGAAGATTTTAGTTAAAATAAAAGAACAACTAGAGGAAACTGTTGCCCCAAGAGTAGCCATGAGTACGGAAGGCGGACACATTAGTTTTGCTGTTACCAAACGGGCCGAAGCGTCTGAAGAAGGCAGCGAAGAAGAGGAAGTAAAAAAATTAGTCGGCGAAAGAATTAATACGGACGAAATA
>DMDI01000084.1 GCA_003445555.1 Desulfotomaculum sp.
ATTTCCGTAAATATTAACTTTATATTCAAAGAGCAGGGGAGCGGCGATTATTAAGGCTGCCAGTATAATACTCAAAATTAACCGGTTAATCAAAGAACTTAATTTGCGTAAGATATAATCCTGCTCCTGACGCTGAATTTTTACTTCTAATTCACCACGTTTGGCTATATCAATTATTTGGGTTAAGTCTTGCGGTAAGTTAGTAATTAAACGGTGGTAGACCAGAAGGTTATTTCTAATTATTTTCTTCCAGTTGCCAAGACTTAAACGTTCTCTAAATATACGCGCTCCTAAAGGGCGGGCAATTTCTGCTACCTGAAGGTTAGGGTCGAGTTGCCTTCCTACCCCTTCTACCGTTACCAGGGCTTTTCCTAAAAGAGTAAGCTGACTGGGCAGGCGCATACGGTATTTTAAAGCCAGCTGCATGAATTCATTTATGGAATCAGCCAAGTTTATCTCACTTAAGGACCTGAGATAATATTTTTCCCGCAACTTATCTACGTCTTGGTACAACAGGGGCCGGTTTATGTAGTCCGGTATAACCCCTAACTCGTCAGCCGCCCTTATAATAGCCGCGGTATCCTTTTGAACCAGTCCTAAGATAAAATCACTAATTTTAAGCCTGGTTTCATCATCCAGCTTTCCTACAATCCCAAAATCCACAAAAACAATCCGCTCTCCAGGTAAAACAGACAGGTTACCCGGGTGAGGGTCGGCGTGGAAAAAACCATGAATAAAAATCTGGTAAAAATAGGCGTTAATTAACCGGTGGGCAATTAACTGCCTGTTCAGCCCCTGACGGTTTATTTCTTCCAGGTTGGTTAATTTGATGCCATTTACAAATTCCATGGTCAAAATTTGCGGGGTGGTATAAGGCCAGTAAATATCTGGTACATAAACGGTGGCCTCATTACGGAAGTGGGCGCGAAAATTTTGGGCGTGTTGACCTTCCAGAATAAAATTTGTCTCTTCGCTAAGCATATGATCAAATTCACGGACAATTTCCCGGAAATTATACATATCTTTCCATAAGCCGTATTTATCTATGAAACCGGCTAAATCATACAGTATTTCAATATCCGTAGCTAATATTTTTTCTATTCCCGGTCTTTTTACTTTTACGGCTACTTCCTGTCCTGTTTTTAAGGTAGCTTTGTGCACCTGGCCAATGGAGGCCGCGGCAATAGGCACGGGATTAAACTGAGCGAAAACATTACCGTAAGGCCGGCCCAGTTCTCTTTCCAGACATTCGGCCACCTGGTCAAAAGGAAAGGGTGGCAGTTGGTCCTGCAATTTTTGTAATTGCTGAATGTATGCCGGCGGCAATAAATCGGCCCGGGTAGAAAGCAATTGACCCAACTTAATGAAAGTAGGCCCTAACTCTTCTAAAGCAAGTAAGAAACGTTCGGCCGGGCTTGTCCGCGGTCTTTTACTTTCCTTTTCTTTTTTTTGACGGACCGGTAAAAATTTTGTCAAGTCAAGGATTTGTATTAAATGACCAAGCCCATGCCGGCTGAGAATCTGAGCTATTTCACGGTACCGTTTTAAATGTTTTTTTCTCTTGCGTATATTGAATGCTCTCAACTAAACCCCTCTCTCCCGGGGTCAGGTTTTGAAATATCGCTTTTAATAAATTAAAGGAATAAAATCTGATATTTCAAGACCTGACCCCATGTTCACCGTGTTAATGGTTCTGGCTCCCCTTTTTATCAGGTCATGGTATAGTTTTTCTGCCTTTCCCCCCGTATAGTCACGTAAAGCTAAGTCATTTTTATTTTCTTCTATAAAAAATACGGGTTTCCCTTCATCCAGGGCAAATGCAATGGCCTCAAGGTTTTTTAAGTTGCCGTGACCAAAAGGAATACAGGCTACTAAACAGGCATCGGCCTTTTGAATCATTTCTAGATTAAGGCAATGGCTTGCTTGAGAAACAGGCATAAAGGGAACTTCCTCAATTACGGGTATATCAAGGGTTTTCGCCGTTTCCAGGTCAACATCTCCTTTATTTAATACTCCTGTCGTTACCGTATAACCCTGATTGACTAAAAGCCGCAAAATTTTTGTTCCGGCCCCGCCGCCGCAGATAACGTGAATATGCTTATTTCTTAGCTCTGCCTTTTGCGCGGTCAAAGTATTACCGGGCAGAAGGGTCAAGTAAGGGCAGCCGGTAAGCGAGTGCTTTTCAATTAAAACATTGGTTTGGTATACTTCCTGGATGTTCTTTTTAATAAGCACCTCTTCCGGCTTTCCTAAAGCGTAGATTTTCCCCTGGTGAAGTAAGATTAACTGGTCGCAATATTGGGCGGCTAAATTAAGGTCGTGGAAAACCGCCAGGATGGTTAATTTTTGCTCCCGGTTTAATCTTTGCAAGAGTTCCATAATTTCTATCTGATGATTTATATCCAGATGGGAAGTGGGTTCATCCAAAAGAAGGACTTCTGGTTCCTGGGTCAAAGCCTGGGCAATAATCACCCGCTGTTTTTCGCCCCCGCTCAAGGTGGTAACCGGACGGTTGGCCAAGGGCAGGGTATTGGTTAAGTGCATGGCCTGGCGGCAAATAACGTAATCCCTCTCCCCTTCCGCCTGCCAAAGGCCGAGGTAGGGAGAACGGCCCATCATTACCACTTCCTTAACCAGAAAAGGAAAGGAGATAACTGTTTCTTGAGGTACTACCGCCATTTGTTGGGCTATGGCCTGGGCCTTTAAGCGGTAAATATTTTGTTCGTTTAACCATATCGTACCGCGTTTTGGTTTTAATGTTTTACTAATTGTTTTTAAGAGGGTAGATTTACCGGAACCGTTCGGTCCTATAATTCCGGTAAAAGAACCCCGCCGAATTTTAAAATTTATTTCGGCTAATACTTTAACCGTATCATACTTACAGGTCACGTCACATATTTCTATAATAACCACAGACATAAAAACTTTTCCGCTCCCTTAAAACCCTACGGTACTTTTCTTTTTTCTTAAAAGGTAAATAAAAAACGGCCCTCCCCACAAAGCGGTAATAACGCCCACCGGTATTTCTAAGGGGGCGGCCGCCGTTCGGGCCAAGGTATCCATTAAAACTAAAAAAATGGCTCCTCCTAAGGCCGACAAGGGTAACAAAATACGGTGATCCGGCCCGGCTAAAAGACGAAAAATATGGGGGATGATTAAACCCACAAACCCAATGATTCCGCTAACAGACACGGAAGCAGCCACCATTAAAGTAACCGCCCCTA
>DMDI01000094.1 GCA_003445555.1 Desulfotomaculum sp.
AAAAAGAAGGAAAAGAAGAAAAAAAAAAGGGGGACATAAAAAAAAAAAAGAACAATATGGTAAACAAAAACTTTAAAAAAAAAGTGAAGCGAAAAAAAAAAAGGGAGAAAGGCGAGTGATTAACCCCGGGCCCCGCCGCTCTACCATATTCCCCCAAATGGTTGGTTATACTGTTGCCGTTCATGATGGACGTAAACATGTACCGGTATACATTACGGAAGATATGATAGGTCACAAATTGGGGGAGTTTGCCGTAACCAGGCATTTTAGGGGACACGGATCTCATACGGAAAGATCTACGGCCCTCAAGTAGAAACAGGAAAGGAAGGATGACTAGATGGAAGTACACGCTACCGCGAAGTATATTCGTATTTCTCCCCGTAAAGTGCGTCAAGTGGTAGATTTAATTCGCCGGAAGGATGTTAACGAAGCCCTGGCTATTTTAAAATATACCCCTAGGCGGGCGGCCTTACCGGTGGCTAAAGCAGTTAAGTCAGCGGCGGCAAATGCGGAACATAATTACGACCTGAATAAAGACAAATTATATGTGGCTGCAGCCTTTGTGAACCAAGGACCGACTTTTAAACGGTATAAGGCACGGGCTATGGGACGGGCAAACACTATTTTTAAGCGTACCAGTCATATTACTGTTTTAGTTAAAGAAAAAAAATAAAGTTGGAGATTAGAAGTTAGAAGTTGGATTAGGGCGAATTTCATAATCCAACCTCCAATTTCCAACTTCCAGAAGGAGGAATAAAGTGGGTCAAAAAGTACACCCGAAAGGCTTGCGCTTGGGTATCATTAAGGATTGGGAAGGAAAATGGTATGCTGATAAAAAAACATTTGCCAGTTTTTTGCTGGAGGATGTAAAAATACGCCGTTTTATAAAAGAAAAACTTTTTGCGGCTGGAGTTTCTAATGTTCAAATTGAGCGGGCGGCAAACCGCTTAAAAATAACTATAAATACGGCCAGACCAGGAATTGTTATTGGGCGTGGCGGCGTAGAAGTAGAGTCTTTACGTAAAAAATTAGAAAATATAACCGGTAAACAAATCCATATAAACATTGCCGAAATAAAGTCGCCTGAATTAGAAGCCCAGCTTGTGGCGGAAGGAGTTGCGGCGCAAATTGAAAAACGGATTGCCTTTCGCCGGGCAATAAAACAGGCGGTTTCGCGGTCTATGCGGTTAGGGGCAAAAGGAATTAAAGTAGCGGTAAGCGGGCGACTAGGTGGGGCGGAAATTGCCCGTACAGAGTGGCATAGTGAAGGTAAAGTCCCGTTGCATACTTTACGGGCGGATATAGATTATGGGTTTGCGGAAGCGAATACAACTTACGGCAAAATTGGAATTAAAACCTGGATTTACAAAGGAGAAGTACTACCGGCAAAAAAACAAGAAGTGAGAAGTGAGAAGTTAGAAGCGGGAAGTGAGAAGTGAGGAGTTAAAAACCGTAAGTTAAAAAAACTAAAAGGGAATTTTAACTTTAGATTTTACTTATTTCTTAATTTATAGAAAAAATATATTTTAAGTCTAACCTCTTACTTCTCACTTCTCACTTCTCAAGAAGGAGGTGCAATAATGAATGTTAATACCCAAAAGAGTAAAACACCGTAAGCAGCATCGACCGGGTCTCCAGGGCCTTGCTAAGGGCGGAACGACGGTACATTTTGGTGAATATGGATTACAGGCTTGTGAGGCGGGCTGGATTACAAACCGCCAAATTGAAGCGGCCCGTATTGCTATAACCCGTTACATAAAACGGGGAGGGAAAGTATGGATTAGAATTTTTCCCGATAAGCCAATTACCGCTAAGCCGGCGGAGACAAGGATGGGTAGTGGCAAAGGAACGCCAGAGCACTGGGTAGCAGTGGTTAAACCGGGACGAATTATGTTTGAACTGGCTGGGGTGAAGGAAGATGTAGCCCACGAAGCCATGCGTTTGGCGGCCCATAAATTGTCTATAAAAACAAAATTTGTGGTTAAAGAAGAAAAAGAAGAAGCAGGTGAAGCAAGTGAAAGTTGACGAATTAAGAGAGATGACCACCTTAGAGCTAACTAAAAAGATAGATTTAGCAAAAGATGAACTTTTTAAATTAAGGTTTCAACTGGCGGTTAATCAATTGGAAAACGTGGGGAGAATTAAAGAAGCGCGGCGGAATATAGCCCGCTTAAAAACAATACTCCGAGAATATGAATTAGGTATTTCATCTTAAATTTGGTCACCAACGGTTAAAGATACAGGCCGGGAGAGTGTGCTATTTTTAAAGTATATAAATTAGGGATTCAAAAATACCTGGAGGGAAAAGAATGGAAGGTAAGCCGCGTAAAGCCCAAATTGGCCGGGTGGTAAGCAATAAAATGGATAAAACAGTTGTGGTTAAGGTAGAAAAACAAGGGCGGCATCCTTTATATAAAAAGACCATCCGCCGGACAAAAAGGTATAAAGCGCATGATGAGAAAAACACCTGTCAAATTGGTGATCGGGTGCAGATTATGGAAACGCGCCCCATCTCACGTGATAAACGGTGGCGGGTTGTAGCCATATTAGAAAAGGCAGAACAAGGATAAAATACAAGGGGACGGTTTTCTTGTCTTGCTTCATTATCTTTCTTTATCTTTCTTCGAGGAAAGACAAGAGAACCGTCCCTGGGCGGGAGGAAAAAAAGTGATTCAGGTCCAATCAATACTTAATGTAGCCGACAACACGGGAGCCCGCCGCTTAATGTGCCTTCGTGTTTTGGGTGGAGCTTTTCGTCGTTACGCCACAATTGGTGACGAAATTGTTTGTTCGGTAAAAGAAGCTTCACCGGGGGGGGTAGTTAAAAAAGGTGATGTGGTTAAAGCGGTTGTTGTGCGTACCGCAAAGGAGATGCGACGCCCCGACGGTTCCTATATTAGATTTGACGAAAATGCGGCGGTAATTATTAAAGATGATAGGAGTCCGCGGGGTACGCGCATTTTTGGCCCGGTAGCCCGGGAATTGCGCGAGCGTGATTTTATGAAAATTATCTCTTTAGCTCCCGAGGTAATTTAAATGCAAGTTGGAAACGTACGCTATAGTAAATTTAAATTGGGGGTCTTATAATGGCCAAGGTTCATGTTCGTAAAGGAGATAGTGTGTTAGTAATTAGCGGTAAAGACGCCGGAACACAGGGAAAGGTATTGGCTGTTTTACCTGCCAAGAGTAAGGTAGTGGTGGAAAAAATTAATGTGGTTAAACGTCATACCCGGCCTTCCCGAACAATGCCCCAGGGAGGCATTTTAGAAAAAGAAGCGCCAATTAGCAGTTCTAAAGTAATGTTGGTTTGCAATCATTGTAAACAACCAACCCGCACAGGGCACAAGATATTAAGTGACGGAAAAAAAGGGCGTTTATGTAAAAAATGTCAGGAAATAATCGGTTAGTAACCAGGCTTAAAACGCGGGAGGAAGAAGCAATGTCAAGGTTAAAAGAGAAATATAAAAAAGAAGTAGTGGCAAACCTAATGCAAGATTTTGGTTATAAAAATGTCCTGGCGGTACCAAAGCTAGAGAAAGTGATAATTAATGTGGGAGTAGGAGAAGCTACGAATAACAGTAAAGCCATGGATGCCGCAGTTAATGATTTGACCCTTATTACAGGACAACGTCCGGTGGTTACCAGGGCAAAAAGGTCTATTGCTGCTTTTAAATTACGGCAGGGGATGATGGTGGGTTGCAAGGTAACTTTACGGGGAAACCGGATGTATGATTTTGTAGATAAGCTTTTTAATGTTGCCTTGCCGCGGGTCCGTGATTTTCGGGGAGTACCGCCAAAGTCTTTTGACGGCCGGGGTAATTATACTTTGGGAATTAAAGAGCAGTTAATATTTCCGGAAATTGATTATGATAAAATTGATAAAGCGCGCGGAATGGATATTATCTTTGTAACTACAGCCCAAAAAGATGAAGAGGCAAAAGAACTGCTAAAGCTTTTGGGGATGCCTTTTCGGCTATCCTAGAGCAATCAGGATAACAGGATGAAGGAGGAGAATGGTGGCTAAAAAATCAATGATTTATAAGGCCATGCGTGAGCCTAAATTTAAAGTACGTCAGCACAACCGGTGCAAACTTTGTGGACGTCCTCATGCTTATATGCGTAAATTTGGCATTTGCCGGATTTGCTTTCGGGTCCTTTCGTACCGGGGGGAGATTCCGGGTGTGCGTAAGGCCAGTTGGTAAAAGGAGGTGTTTTGATGGCCATGACAGATCCAGTAGCCGATTTCTTAACGCGTGTTCGCAACGCCAATATGGCCTGTCACGATAAAGTAGAAATACCGGCTTCTAAAACAAAAAAAGCTATAACGGTTATTCTCAAGGAAGAAGGATTTATCAAAGATTATGAGTTTCTCGAAGAAAGTCACCGGCAAGGAACGATTAAAATTTATTTAAAATACGGGCCTAATAAGCAACGGGTTATTACCGGCATAAAACGCATAAGCAAGCCTGGTTTGAGAGTCTACGTCCGCAAAATTGGGGTACCCCGGGTATTAGGGGGTTTGGGAGTGGCTATTATTTCTACTTCAAAAGGGATTTTAACCGATAGACAGGCTAGGAAAATGAATTTAGGCGGTGAAATTATTTGTTATGTATGGTAAAATTACTAAGGGGTAAGGCGGTGGGGCGAAGGTGTCACGGATAGGTAAACAACCAATTGCTCTTTCTTCGGGAGTGGAAGTTCAAATTGAAGGAAACACCGTGCGGGTAAAAGGACCTAAGGGCCAGCTAGAAAGGCAGCTTAATCATGAATTGGCCTTGCGGCGTGAGGACGGGCAGATAATTGTTTCTCGTCCTTCGGATGAGAAAAAGCATAAAGCCCTGCACGGCTTAACCAGGACGTTATTGGCTAATATGGTAACGGGGGTAACCCAGGGATTTGAAAAAACACTTGAATTGTTTGGAGTTGGCTATCGAGCTACTAAACAGGGAAATAAACTAGTGCTTACGGTAGGATATTCTCACCCCGTAGAAATTATCCCGCCTGAAGGGCTAACTATTGAAGTGCCTCAACTGACAAAAATAATAGTTAAAGGCTGTGATAAAGAAAAGGTTGGCGCACTAGCGGCTAAAATTAGGGCTGTAAGAGAACCTGAACCCTATAAGGGCAAAGGAATAAGATACGAAGGGGAAAGAGTGCGGCGAAAAGCGGGTAAAGCTGGCGGAAAAGGTAAAAAATAAGCCTAAGGTTTGTGAAAAATGTTAAAGATGCAGGCTGGAAGCCCGCAATACGGGTAGTTACAGAATAATAAAAGGGTGGATTATCTTGTTTAAAAAAGCGAACAATAATAGGTTAAGGAAAAGGCGTCATTTGCGGGTAAGAAAAAAAATATTTGGTACTCCAGGGCGGCCCAGGTTAAATGTTTACCGGAGTTTAAAACATATTTACGCTCAGGTTATTGACGATACAAAAGGAGTTACTTTGGCTTCGGCTTCCTCTCTTTCATTGGAATTAAAAGCAGGAAGTCAGAAAAAGAACAATAAAGAAACCGCGGTCCTGGTTGGACGGTTGATTGCGCAAAAAGCAAGGGAAAAAGGACTTAAAAAAGTTGTCTTTGACC
>DMDI01000115.1 GCA_003445555.1 Desulfotomaculum sp.
TTCTGTACTTCCGGCAACCACGAGTGTAAATTCGCCCCGTGCTTAAACCGGGTCAAAATCCTTTACCGCTTGGGCAATAGTACCCCGCCAAATTTCTTCGTGTAACTTGGTTAATTCGCGGGCAATAACTATTTTACGGTCTTTAAATAAAACCAGCATATCCGCTAAAGTTTCCGGCAAACGGTGCGGCGCTTCATAAAATACCAGCGTCCTTCCTTCTGTCTGCAGTTGGCGTAATTTTTCCTGCCGTGCTTTTACTCTAGAAGGTAAGAAACCTTCAAAACAAAAATGTTTAGCCGGCAATCCCGAAGCAACCAAAGCGGATATGGCAGCGTTAGGACCCGGCACGGGTACCACCGGTACTTCATAAGCCACCGCTAAAAGCACCATCTCTTCACCAGGGTCTGCTATCCCCGGCAACCCGGCGTCAGACACCAGGGCAACATTTTGTCCTTTAAGCAGTAGATTTAATATATAAACTCCTTTTTTCCGGTAATTATGACGGTGAAAACTGGTAAGCGAAGTATGAATATCATAATAACTTAACAATTTTCGGGTTCTTCGGGTATCTTCCGCCGCAATTAAATTCACTTCTTTTAAGATTCTCAGGGCCCTTATAGTTATATCTTCCAAGTTACCAATGGGGGTGGCGCACAGGTAAAGAATACCGGCGGACAATTTTAAGTCACCTCTATTTCTGACAAAGTATATTCTTTAGTGACCTTGCTTTCCAATAGCTCCACCACTAATGTTTTTTTAAATATATTACCCGCCGTAATCTTCCCCAGTCCTAAAGGAGTAACTACCTTGCTGCCTGCTTCGGGAAATTTTCCTTTCGCTTCTTCGTACAGTTCGTCTTCATACTTTAAGCAACACATTAAACGACCACAAACACCCGAAATTTTGGCCGGGTTTAAGGCTAAATTTTGTTCCTTAGCCATTCTAATAGACACCGAAGCGAAATCTGCCAACCAGGTATTACAACATAGTTCACGACCGCAACAACCTACCCCCCCCATTAATTTAGCTTCGTCACGAACTCCAATCTGCCTTAATTCAATCCGGGTCCGAAATACCGCCGCTAAATTTTTTACCAGTTCCCGAAAATCAATTCTTCCTTCGGCCGTAAAATAAAAAATTATTTTATTTCGGTCGAACGCTTGCTCCACCCTGATCAACTTCATAGAAAGATTGTGGACTTTAATTTTAGCCTGGCAAATTTCAAAAGCTTGTTTTTCTTGTTCACGATTAATAGCCAACTGATTTACATCTTGTTCCGTAGCCGGCCGAAGAACTCTTTTCAGGGGTAAGGTAACTTCTTCATCGCCAACCATAGTGGGGGCAATAACTATCTGACCTATCTCAACTCCCCGGGCTGTTTCCACAATAACCTGATCACCTGGTAAAAAATTGTATTTTCCTGGGTCAAAGTAATATATTTTACCGGCCCGCTTAAATTTTACTCCCGTCACTTTATAAGACATATTTTCACCTTCCTTGTGTTTAGGGGCTAATAGGGACGTTAAACACAATATTTTTCTAAGATGTTAAGTATAACGGCCCTGCTGTATGTTAAGCAATAATACTTCTACGGCTAGCCTCGCGTTAACGTTTGTGTTTAAGTATCTTTGGGTTTGTTCGATCTCGCTTATAATATTCAGGAGACGGTCAGAAGAATAAAATAACGCTTCTTCAGTTATTAAAGGCAAATGGTCCTGATTCAGGAGTAACTCCTGATTTCCGGTTAACTGCCACAGCAGGACATCCCGGTACCATAGCAAAATAACGTCCAGCCGGACGGCCAACATTTCTCTAAAAGCGGCCAATTCTTCCGCTTGCCGGCATATTTCATTTAAAGTTGATTTCTTTAAATTGTAGGCCATGATTAAGGTTTCGTCCCTTATATTTTGCAGTTGTTTATCCTGGGTTATTTTCAATGCCTGCCCCAGACTACCACCGGCTAAGGCAAGGGCCAGGTGTATTTCTTTTTCTTCCGGATTTAAGGTTTGTTTAAGCCCGCGCGTTATTTCCGCCGTTGATAAGGCCCGAAAAGAAAGGATTTGACAGCGTGAAACAACGGTTGGTAGTAAGGCGTAAGGCTGGGTAGACAAAAGAATAAAACTAACTTCCTGGTTAGGTTCTTCCAGTAATTTCAACAAACAATTGGCCGCTTCTGAGGTCATGGTTTCAACTTGTTCTAACAAAAAGATAGCGCGTTGACCCTGGTATGGTTTAATAGTCGCTTTCTTTTGTATTTCCCGCACCTGGTCAATTTTTATGGAACTTCCCGTAGGGCTTATTTGGTGTAAATCCGGATGGTTTCTTTCGTTTACTTGCCGACAAAAACGGCAATATCCACAGGCATCTCCCCCCGTAGGACAAGAACAAAAAAGAGTCCGGGCAAAAGCCAGGGCAGTAGTTTTTTTCCCTACTCCTTTTGGACCTAAAAATAAATAAGCGTGGGCCACCTGATTTTGGCTAATAGCGTTTTGTAAAAGGTGAATATTTTCCTGGTGGCCAATAATTTCCCGAAATAATTTCATTAACCTTTATATACTTTATCTCCCTCGAATATCGAACCTCGAACCTCGAATTTCGAACTTGTTCCCTGCCCGTAGGGGCGTTAAATTTAACGCTCCTATTAAATACTTACCAAAATCCTTTCTTCTACCAGCCGCTGTATTTTTTGGTGGATGATTACGGGCGGTTGACACGCATCTAAAACCACGTAACTGTCCGGTTGCCTTTGGACTAAGGCTAAGTACCCCTCCCTTACCCGGCGGTAAAAGGCAAGTTTTTCCTGTTCCAGCCTGTCCAACGGGAGGTTAGATTTTCTTGAAATCAGGCGCCTCCGCGCGATTTCCGGAGGAATATCCAGCAAAAAGGTAAGGTTGGGCTTAAGACCTTGCGTTACTAAATTATTTAACCGGTCTAACATGGCTTGATCCAGTCCTCTGCCAAAGCCTTGATAGGCTATAGTTGAATCTATATATCGCTCACTAATTACAATCCGGCCGGTCCTTAACGCCGGTAAAAGTTTTTGTCCCACATGCTGAGCCCGGTCAGTCAGATAAAGCAGTGTTTCGGTTAAAGGAAGCATTTCCTGATATTTTGGACTTAAAACCAGCTCCCTGATTAATTCCCCTAATAGTGTCCCTCCGGGTTCACGGGTAGTTTCCACCGGATAACCTTTTTGCGTTAGGAAATCAGCCAATAAGTCTTTTTGGGTAGTTTTTCCGCAACCGTCTATTCCTTCAATAACAATAAAAACGCCTGATTTCAACTTTTTATCACCCGCAACCTGTCCTTATGAGGACCAGTAAATCCCTTTACGGGAATATTTATTTTTTTTAATTGGCCAAGATAATCGCGCATTTCTATTGTAATCTCTTCTCCCGGAAATAACAATGGGACACCGGGAGGAGAAAGGGTTATTTCCTGGGCGCTAACCAGGCCGGTACTTTCTTTTAGCGAAACTAATCTATTTGGGGCAAACCAAGCCTTACGCGGGGTTAACCTTACGGGAACGGGCGGAGGAAATAAAGACACATCCGGAAGGGGTTGGTTTATTTTTGCCTCTTTTTGCCGGATTTGGCTTAAACCTTTAACCAGGGCCTGCGCATCTTCCCTGGTACTGCCAAGGCTGACTACGGCTACCAGATTATAATAATCGGCCATTTCCACCTGTACCCGGTAAGCGGAAGACAGGATTTTTGCCGCTTGATAACCGGTTAAGCCCCATTGTTTAACAGATATTACTATACGGGTAGGGTCGAAAAAACAGGTTCCTTGATAATCTAAATTTTCCGCCCCAAATATTTTTAAACCCGGTATTTTACTAAGTTCGTCTCTAGTTTGAAAAGCAACTTCTAAAGCCTGGCTCAAGAGCTTACGTCCGTGCAGGGCCATCTGCCTGCGGGCCACATCCAGGGAGGCCAGTAAAAGATATGAGGGACTGCTGGTTTGCAGCAAGCGCAAACTGTCGGACAGGCGACTAGATGTTAGTCGCCGGCCATTGAGGTGCAAAAGAGACGACTGGGTTAGAGAACCTCCTAGTTTGTGCATGCTTTGCACTACCGCGTCAGCACCGCCCGATAAAGCGTCCGGAG
>DMDI01000047.1 GCA_003445555.1 Desulfotomaculum sp.
GGCTTTTACATACCTGGGAAAAAAGGTCTATTCCTTATGTGGAACAGTTATCCGAATAAAAAGTAAATTGGGGGTCCGTATGACCCCCTAAAATTTGAGGATGAAAATTAAACTTCCTCTTTTTCTTCCTTTTCTCCTAAGTTGACTCCTTGTACATTTATAGTTACTCCCTTTACTTTTAACCCCGTCATGTTCTGGATAACTTCTTTTACCTTTTGTTGGATTTGAAAGGCTACTTCCGGAATTCTTACCCCGTAATCAACTATAATGGAAACCTCTACGGCTGTTTCTTTCTCTCCCACTTCTGCCTTAATTCCCTTAGAAAGGTTTTTCCTTCCTAGTCTTTCAGCTATTCCCCCTACTATCCCGCCGCTCATTCCGGCCACTCCAGTCACCTCACTGGCGGCTATACCGGCAATAATTTTTACTACCTCATCAGCAATTTTTACCGCCCCGTGGGGTACAGTTTTTTTGTTGTTTTGTAGGATGCCTGTATTTACTTCTTCCATATAAATTTGCCTCCTTTTTTAATTTTTTTGACCCTTAGAATATTTTAGGTTTTCTCTGGGTTCTCCCCAGGAGGGGGGTATGAGCCGTCTTCATCATGGGTTTCTTTACCCGTACACGGGGGATTAAAGACGCATACCAGCCGCATATTGCTTTTAGCCCGCAGGTAGTGCTTTTCATGACCGTTAAGCGCGTACACGGTACCAGGCTTAATGGGGTAAACAAGGTCCTCTCCGGTCAGTTCAATTTCTCCTTCTCCCTCAATACAGTATACTGCTTCTAAGTGGTGCTTGTACCAAATGGGGGTTTCGGTTCCGGCCCAAATTATGGTGTCGTGAAGGGAAAAACCCATACCATCTTTTTTTAAAAGAAGACGGCGGCTTTGCCAGTTTTCCGTCCCAATATCATTCTCTGTTCCTATTATCTCTTCTAGATTTTTTATAATCATATTTTTCCTCCTTTAGCTGTTTTAAGTTTCTTAAAACTAAGCGGATACCGGTTTATCAGAAGCCGTAATATTATCAACTACCCCCTGACTATCTCTTGACCTTAAACCTAATTTTATCCTTTTAAGGAGGCTTTTTAACTTATTTTTTTCCTCTATAATGCTGGCTTCAAGAATTTTTAAACCCTCGGTAAGTCCGGCTTCATCAATGATCAAGGGCGGCATTAGCTTTAACACTTCGCTTTCTGGCCCGGAGGTTTCTATGATCAGACCTTTTTCAAAGGCCGCGGCACATATTTTTTCGGCCAGTCCGCTTACCCCGCAAGCAATACCCTGCATGAGCCCCCGGCCGCGTACCTCTCCTTGAATTTCCGAATGGTTTTGGACGATTTCCTTTAGAAAATGGTGCACTTTTTGGCTTTTTGCCGTAATCTCCTGACTAAAAGAATTGTCTTCCCAGTAAGTCAGCGCTTCGGCCGCGGTAATAAAGGCCAGGTTGTTACCGCGAAAGGTCCCGTTATGCTCACCCGGAGACCAAACGTCAATTTCTGGATTAATAAGGTTTATAGCCAAAGGAAGGCCATAGCCGCTGATTGACTTGGATAAACAGACAAGGTCAGGTTTAATGCCGGCCGGTTCAAAACTAAAGAAAGGGCCCGTACGTCCGCAACCGGCCTGAATATCGTCCACAATAAGCAAAATTTTATGGTGCCGGCATAGCTTAGCAATTTTCCCCAGCCAATCAAAGCTGGCCGTATTAAGACCTCCTTCGCCCTGCACCGTTTCTAAGATTACGGCTGCCGGAAGAGAGACCCCGCTGCCACTGTTTTCCAAAAAACGTTCCAGATAAACAGCCGTGTCCATATCCTTGCCTAAATAATTATCAAAGGGCATAAAAATACTGTTGTTTAAAGGTACACCGGCCCCTTGCCGCTTAAAGGCATTTCCCGTAATGGCCAAAGAGCCCAGAGTCATTCCGTGAAAGGCATTGGTAAAGCAAATGACTGTCTGGCGGCCGGTTGCTTTCCGGGCAAGTTTTAAGGCGCTTTCCACGGCGTTTGTCCCCGTGGGGCCCGGAAACATAATTTTATAGGGCATCTTACGGGGGGCAAGAATGACCGTCTGAAAACGTTTTAAAAATTCCCCTTTTGCTTTGGTAGCCATATCCAAACTATGGGTAATTCCATCTTCCGCAATGTATTTGAGTAGCCCTTCTTTTATTTGAGGATGGTTATGTCCGTAGTTTAAAGCCCCTGCCCCCGAAAAAAAGTCAATAAACTCCCGTCCGTTAACGTCCCAGAGCCTATAGCCTTTTGCCCTGGTAAACACAGTGGGAAAGCTCCGGCAGTAACTGCGTACCTCCGATTCTAATTCCGTAAATATTTTCATTTGCCTGTTTGACGGCATAAAAAACACCTCTCCTTTAAAAAATTATTTTATTAATTCCCTTTGCAAGGGACCGATGCGGAATAAAAATTCAGTTTCATGGTTACTTTTAGTAGGGAAAAGGTTAGCGGAAAAACACACCGTTACCTCAAGGTGTGAACGTGTATTCCTTGCCAACCGGCAAAAAAGGGATTGGGAAGCAACATTCGATAGGGTAACGGTAGTTTCCAGAAAGCGCACCTTCTCGCAGGCTTTTCTTTTCAATAGCTCCTTCAAAAGCTTTGTTCCCAGGCCTTTTTTCCGCATAGAGCCGGCAACGGCTACCTGCCAGACAAAAACTACCTCTGGATTTTGGGGCGGAAGAAAGGCAGAAACAAAACCGGCAATTTTTTGTTCATATTCGGCTACCAGGCAAGTGTCAGGAAAATACTTACCTAACATGAGATAACAATAGGCAGAATTTAAATCCAGGACCTCCGTTTCCCGCACTAAATTCCAGATGCCGGCCCCGTCTTGCACGCAAGGCTTACGGAACTTGATTTCCAACGGGGAAACATCCATCCTGCCGGTTGAATTTTTCCGGTAACCGACGGGTTCATGGATTAAAGATAAATTTCCGGCCCTTAAATTTATTTTTTCCTCTCTGCTTTTTACAACGGGCATATTTTATCCGGCCTCCTTTCTTTTTTAAAATATTAGCCCCCGGAAGCGCTCCAGGGGCTAATTGGGAAGCGAAAAAGATTTTATTAAGGCAGAGAAAAAGATAAAATACCCAAAGCCTGCTTTAAAAATACCCTTTT
>DMDI01000122.1 GCA_003445555.1 Desulfotomaculum sp.
TCGCGGGTAAGCAGTTCCATTTGCTCCCCGGTGGCTCCGTAAAGCGCCGGGTCTCCGCTGTGAAGGCGGGCTACAACTCTATCCTGTTTGACCGCTGCTTCAATCAAGTCCAGGATTTCTTCCAGGTTGAGGCTGGCGCTATTGTGTATTTGGGCTGTTTCTTTGACGTAGCGTAAAATCTCCTGGTTAACCAGTGAACCGGCGTAAATTATTACGTCTGCCTGGCTGATTATCCTGATGGCTTTTAAAGTTATTAATTCCGGGTCACCTGGCCCGGCGCCGATAAAATAAACCTTAGCCATAACTGCTCCTTTTTACTATTATTAAAGATAAATAATCCTTTTGTATTTTTTTTAGCTCCTCTAGCTCTTCCGTCTCCTCAGGCAATGTAAGCCTGCCCGTCAGGCTTAGTAGGGGCGTTAAATTTAACGCCCCTACATTTGATAGATTATCTCCCTGCCAGTCTGACGGGCAAGCGGGCAGGCCGGTTTTTAAAAAACCGTCCGGCAGCCCGCAGCGACTGGCGTAAATTGCCTGGTCTTTTAAGCCAAGTTCGGCTAAAACTTTAACTACGGCCGGGTAATTGCTGGCTGTTTTCATTAAAACTACATTTTCAAAGTTTTGAAGGGCCAAACGCAAAGGGTCAAGCTCTTTTACGACCGGAATAATGGCCAGTTTCTCATCACCTTCGGCTAAAGGGATATTGGCGGCAGCGGCACAAGCGCAAAAGGAGGCAACTCCGGGAATTGTTTCCACCGGGTACGGACCGGCCTGTTTAATTTTCTTTAAAACGTAGGTATAAGTGCTGTAAAGTGATGGATCGCCCAGGGTAATAAAAGCCACTTTTTTCCCTTCCTTTAGTAAACTAAGTATCTGGCGGACTGCTTTATCCCAGTATAACTCTAACTCTCCTTTATCATTAGTCATGGGAAAGGTCAGTTCCAGTACTTTTTGCTTTGTATCCAATAGACTGCGGACAACAGAAAGGGCAACCCCTTCTTTATCAGCCTTTGACTTAGGCGAGCAAATTACATCTGCCTCCCCTAAGACCCGGTACCCCTTTAAGGTAATTAATTCCGGGTCGCCTGCCCCCACCCCCACCCCGTAAAACACACCTTTTACCAATTTATTTCCCCCTCTAAGGTCAATCGGGACGGTCAATCGGGACGATTGACCTACCTATATTAATGATAAATAATCCCCAATCCCTAATCCCCAATTCCCAATGATTTAAGTCCGTTCGCCAACAACCAGAAACACAGGATTCATTCCTTTAAATATTTCGGCTCTCCCGGCCTGCTTTACCCTAGTTATATTAAGGCAGCAAGTACTTACCTCATCAAGTCCCATGGCCGCAAACTGTTTAACGGCGGTGGCCAGCGTTTCAACGGTAATGGCGTTAACAATTATCCGTCCCTGGGTTTTTAATTTTGCCTGGGCCGCCGATAAAACTTCCTTTAACCGCCCCCCGCTACCGCCAATTATTATCCTGTCGGCCAAAGGTAAATCAACAAGGGCTTCAGGAGCTTCTCCCCGGATAAGGAGTAAATTATTTACCCCAAATTTTTCAATGTTTTTTAAAATTACCGTCGCTGCCTGGGGGTTTTTTTCTACGGCAAAAACCAAACCTTCCTTAGCTAATAGGGCTGCTTCAATGGCGATAGTACCTATGCCTGCTCCAATATCATAAATGACGCTATCAATTTTTAAACGAACTTTGCAAAGAGTCAGACAACGGACTTCTTCTTTGGTCATATTTGGGTTATCATCCTGAGTAAAGTAAATATCCGGAATACCAGGGGTTATAAATTTCCATTTGTTAATATCATCCATTAGTGATTAACACCACACAATTATTAAATTGCTCTTGTAGGTGGGGCACCTGGTCTAATCTTGCCCGCACAAACCTTTCCTGCGGATAAGATAAATTATCCCCGATAAACATTATTTTTTGGGCCATACCCCGGGCCAGAAGATAAGCGGCTATTTTTTGAGGAGGCATATCCTGGTCGGTTAAAAGGGCCACCTTTGGGCTTTCCTTTACGGCGGGCACCACAACGCCGGCCAGCATTTTTTCCTTTTCCCGGCCGTGGAGGCTAATAATTACGGCATCCTGCCAGCTCATCCTTGCCCGGGCGAAAGCTACCTGGACCGGACTTAACCCAGGAACCACTTCAATTTTCTCTTCCCCAAAATGCTTTAAAAGGTAATCCAAAAAACTATATAGGCCGGGGTCACCGCTCACCAGAACCGCCACTTTTTTTCCTTGCTTTTGGTTTAAAAAATCAGTCACCTTTGAAAGACTGGCGTCAATTATCCTTTTTTCTTTTTTTAGCCGGTTAAAAAGAGCCATGGCCCGGCGGCCGCCCACAAGAATATCGGCCTCTTCAATTGCTTTTTGGGCTGCGGGCAAAAGGTAGTCTTCTCCCCCGGGCCCAACCCCAATTACTTTTATTTTATCCATCCTAAGACACCCCTAATTTAGAGGTTGGAAATTGGAGGTTGGAGGTTGGACTTTCTTTAGGCGAATTCCTTTTAATCCAGCCTCTAACCTCTAACTTCCAACTTCCAA
>DMDI01000279.1:0-1032 GCA_003445555.1 Desulfotomaculum sp.
GTGGGATTAAGGCGGCAGTTAATTTAGGGTAAAATTTTTTGCCAAAACGATTTTGTCAGGGGCTAATCTACTATAACCGGGGGGATTAGGTATGTTAGAAAAGCCAAGATATAAGCGCGTAATTTTAAAAATAAGTGGTGAAGCCCTGGCAGGATGCAAGGAATATGGTGTTGACCCGCGCATAGTAAATTCTATAGCTGCTCAAGTAGAAGAAGTAGCTGGACTAGGGGTTCAGTTAGGCATTGTAGTAGGAGGAGGTAATATTTGGCGGGGTGTGGCCGGTAGTGCTCAAGGAATGGACCGCGCCACCGCGGACTATATGGGCATGTTAGCTACGGTTATTAATGCTTTAGCCCTGCAAGATGCTTTAGATAAAAAGGGGGTGAGCAGCCGGGTACAAACCGCGATTGAGATGAAAGAAGTAGCTGAACCGTATATTAGACGGCGCGCCATGCGGCACCTGGAAAAAGGGCGGGTGGTTATATTTGCGGGCGGCACGGGAAATCCGTATTTTTCTACCGATACAACAGCAGCTTTACGGGCCGCGGAAATTGAAGCCGAAATTATTCTTATGGCTAAAAAGGTAGATGCCGTATACGAAGAAGATCCGGTTAAAAATCCCAAGGCCAAGCGTTTTGACAAGCTTACTTATATTGAGGTTTTAAATAAAGGTTTAGCCGTTATGGATGCCACGGCTGTTTCTTTGTGTATGGATAATCAAATTCCTCTTTTGGTTTTTAATTTAAACAAAGCAGGAAACATTAAAAGGGCAATTTTAGGGGAGTGCATTGGTACATACGTTGGAGGTGGTTTTATTGGCAGACCTTGACCTGGTGGAAGATAATATGCGAACAAGTATAGAAGTGCTTAAAAAGGAACTGGGCGCTCTTAGAACCGGAAGGGCTACACCGTCTTTGCTGGAAAAAATTATGGTCTCATATTATGGGACCCCAACGCCGGTTAACCAGGTAGCCAATATTTCTGTTCCTGAGGCCAGGCTTTTAGTAATTCAGCCTTGGGAAAGGCAACTAT
>DMDI01000279.1:1132-3453 GCA_003445555.1 Desulfotomaculum sp.
GGGTCCGTAATTCGCCTGGTTATTCCGCAATTAACCCGGGAGAGGCGCGTAGAGCTGGTTAAGACGGCTAAAAAAAAGGCTGAAGAAGGCCGGGTAGCAGTGCGCAATATTCGCCGGGAAGCAAACGACCAGTTTAAAAAACAACAAAAAGAGGGAAAAATTTCTGAAGATGAAATGTTCAGGCTGCAAGAGAAAGTTCAGAAATTAACGGATAAATATACAAAAGAAATAGACCAATTGGTAAGTAATAAAGAAAAGGAAATTATGACTGTTTAAGGGTATTGAGTTATATACAGGAAATAGATGTGCTGGCTTTAAAATTAAAAGAAGCTTTGGATTTAGCCAAGAAGGAAGATTGGGAATTAGAAATTCTTCCTACCCGTCCGCCCGTAAAAATCAAAGCCGGTCAATTCATATCCCCTGTTAGCTGCATAAAGGAAGCTGAAACTGGGTGGCGGGTAGTACGCTTTATCCGGCTTGGCCCCCGAAAAGGGGTATTTATCGTTGTTTTGAGTTGAGAAGAATGAAAGGGGGGTAAGAGGTGGCTTATCGCATTACGGAAGAATGTTTAGCCTGTGGTACTTGCCTGGAATCTTGTCCTAACGAGGCAATTATAGAAGGAGATATTTACCTGATAGAATTAGATAAATGCGAAAACTGCGGGGAATGTGTTGATGTTTGTCCTACGGGGGCAATTGTTGAAGAATAAGCGGCAGGATTTTTTCTGATATGGTTACGGGAGAAGAGCTTTTAACCCAATTAAATAAATCTTGTTTACCGCGTCATGTGGCTATTATCATGGATGGTAACGGACGGTGGGCCCTTGCCCGGGGACTAAAGCGAATTTTTGGTCACCAGGCAGGCATGGAGTCCCTGCGGGAGGTAGTAAAGCTTTGCGTGGAACTGGGCATTCAAGCATTAACGGTATACGCCTTTTCAACCGAAAACTGGAAGCGCTCCCGGTTGGAAATTAATTTTTTAATGGGTCTCTTAATTAAATATCTTTATCAAGAAATAGACGAGCTATGTACTAATAATGTAAAAATAAAAATATTGGGCGACATTGAAAAATTTACCCCGGAAGTTCAGGCCGCTATTGCTATGGCCATAGAAAGAAGTCAAAGCAATAACGGCCTAAACTTTAATATTGCGCTTAATTACGGGGGACGATTTGAAATTATGGAAGCGACGAGAGTTATTGCCCGTAAAGTAGCGGCAGGGAAGTTGGACGTAGAAGAAATTAATGAAGCGCTGTTTGCCGGTCATTTATACACGGCCGGGCAACCTGATCCCGATTTATTAATCAGGCCGGCAGGAGACTACCGGGTAAGTAACTTTTTACTTTGGCAAATTGCCTATACGGAATTTTGGTTTACGGAGATTAAGTGGCCTGATTTTAGCCGCATCCATTTTTTACAGGCTTTGATAGATTTTCAAAATAGGGAAAGACGGTTTGGGGGTTAACGACCCCCGAAATCGAAGTTTGAGGTACGAAATTCGAAGTTCGAAAAAATGGAAATTTAATCTGGAAAACAAAGAACAACTTATAAACTACTTCTTTGGTTGGTAAAAATGCTTAAATCAAGAGTATTAAGTGCCTTGATTGGCATACCTTTAATTATTATAATTGTCTGGTTGGGTGGCTATTTCTTATTATTTTTTACGGGTTTGGTAATCATAATTGCCACGCGGGAAATGTTTAAAATGTTTGCCTCCCTAAATTTATCCCCTTATTTTTGGCTGGCTTTGGCTGGTAACTTGCTTTTGTTGAGCAGCGCTTATTTCAAGTTAAATTTGGCTGGCATAGTAACTTTTCTGTTAATAGTTTTTTTTATTATTTTAATAATATTTTACCCGAGATACTCTTTTTTAGATAGCACCTTGGGATTAGCCGCTATGTTGTATCTTAGCCTTTTTATTTATTTTTATTTGCTTGATAGCTTGCCTAAGGGAGAGTTCTGGCTTTTTTTTCTTCTTCTCAATGTCTGGGCTACGGATACAACGGCGTATTTTTCAGGAAAAAGTTTTGGTCGCCGGCCCCTGGCGCCCTTAATAAGCCCTCGTAAAACTGTTGCCGGAGCAATTGGGGGGTTGGCGGGCGGTATGGCGGTTACTTTAATATTTATTTTACTTTATCCTGTTTTGCCTAAATTACCGGTCTTGTTTTTAGGTTTGTTGATTAGTGTAGTTGCCCAAATAAGTGACCTTACCGCTTCGATTTTTAAAAGACAGGCTAAAGTAAAAGAGGCGGGTAAGATTATTCCTGGACACGGTGGTATTTTAGACCGTTTTGATAGCTTGTTTTTTACCTCACCTTTGGT
>DMDI01000143.1 GCA_003445555.1 Desulfotomaculum sp.
GTTTTTTGGCGCTAAGCTCGCCTAACGGGGTATTATAGGGGAGCATTTCACAAAAAACCTTGCCCTCCCGGATCCGCCGGGCAATAAGATGACTATACTGTCCGCCAAAATCCAACACTATTACTAATTCCTGACTGGGTGCGGTCATGCCTGCCTGTTCCCCTTTAATTTATACCTCAATTATAAAAATATCCCGCAGATGGCGGTATTTTTCCTGATAGTCCAATCCATAACCAACCAAAAACGCGTCAGGCACCACAAAACCCACGTAATCTGCCTTTAACGGCACCTCACGACGCGCCGGCTTGTCCAGCAAGGTACAAATTTTTACTTCTTTTGGCTCACGGGCCAGAAAACGCTCTTTTAAATAGTGCAAGGTAAGGCCCGTATCCACTATATCTTCGATAATAAGGACCTGTTTATTGGTTATGCTTTGCCCTATATCCTTTATAATTTGCACTACTCCGGAAGACTGACTGGAAAAACCATAACTAGAGAGGGCCACAAAATCAATCCTAACCGGGATAGTCAGGCCGCGCACCAGGTCAGCCATAAAAATAAAGGCCCCTTTTAAAACGCCGACTACCATTACTTCCTGGTCAAGATAAGCTGAAGAAATCTCTTGGGCTAATTGTTCCACCCGGCGCTTTATTTTCTCTTCGGTCAAAAATATCTTTTTCCTTGACAAAGCATTTACTCCTGATTAAATATTTACAAATTCATTATACTACCAGGTTAATTGTTTGAGCAAGAATAAATGCTGAATTTGTCACTTGTAAATTCATTTTTAATATAGGGAGGTTTAATCTCAAATTTTTGGTTAAAGTCATATAAATTAATTTTAATCTTAATTGTTTGTTTGGGTGTGGCTTTTTTTACTTCTAAAACAGCCTGATAAATCCGGCGTTCACCAGGTTTCAGCCAATATATTCCTTGAAAATTTGCGTCTTTTAGGCCCGGAAGGTCTTTTTGAAATACCGGTTGGCCTTCTATAATTAACATTTTTCCTGGGGCTAATTTTTCCCGGCCCTTATAACGAACATTTAAGACCTGTTTATAGGCTAAAAGGTCAAGGGGGCTGAATTCCATAACTAATAAATTTAACTTATCTATTTTACCTTTTTCAAACACAATCCATTTTTTAGTCCAAATATCTTTCATATAGATGGTTTCGCCCAGACGAATAAATTCTACTTCGCTTTTGTATATTTTTCCCTTAAGGCGTACTTTATCCGGTTTTATTAGTTGACCATTTACCTGACTTAATACTTGCCCGTTTAATTTAACTTCTAGTTGATAACTAAAACTTTGGCTGACCTGGGTTTTTTGCAGGGACATACTAAGCATATCCACCGGAGCAATTTTACGAACGGAAAAAAAATAAAAAAGGGCGTAAATAAAAATAAGTAAAAGAATAACTCCTCCTGCGGTAATATAAGCCAATTTTTGGGGTATTTTCATTTTCAAACCTCCTTTTTTTATAGGAGCCTAAAAAATCATACGGTAAAACAATTAAAAATATACTAAGTTTTTATTGACAATCATAAATAAACCGGAGTATAATTTTAAGCAATCAAATATTTTGGTCTTTTTGGGTTTTTAAGGCCGCGCAGGATAAAAAATAAAATGGAGGTTAAAGTCTGAAAGATATGCTTTCACGACGATTTGTGCCTGGAAAGGAATGGTTATAAAAATGGCCCTAACCCAGCGGCGGAAAGAGTTCTTGCTTAAAATTATTAAACTATATGAAGCAACCAATTACCCTGTCCATTACGTTACGGTCGCCCAAAATTTAGGGGTCAGTAAATGGACGGCTTATGACATGCTCAGAGAATTAGTGATGACCGGCCACTTAACCATGAGTTACACGGTCAACCGGCAGGAGCGCAATCCAGGGCGCTCAATGGTCCTGTTTTTGCCTACCACCAAAGCTTTAAATTTATTTCAAACCGAACCAAAGGAAACCAGCATTTCTGAAGAATGGCTGGTACTAAAAGAGCGTTTATTAAGCATTCTAGAGAAAAACTTAGAGAAAAAAGGGGCAACTAAAATAGTTGATGATTTGTTGGCGGAAATGCCTCAAATCGAGGCATCCGTTCCTTTTAGTGCTTACACTATTACCTTGTTAACGGCTTATCTTCAAAACTTAGAACACCAAAGTTTAAAAAGGATTAAAAATTTACTTCCTTCATCAGAAGAACCGGCCTTGACGTTAAGTTTATTTGCCGGTACGGCGGTAGGCACAATGGTAAAAAACATGAAAGAAACCCTAAACCAAAAAATAACGGGCATTATTAGTAGGTTTCAAAAAAACATTGCTGAGTTTAACCTTAGTGAAAAGAAAGAACTGGTTATTTTTTTAGGCGAGGCCTTGCAAAAAGCCATTCCTTAATTTTTTTGGATAATTATTTGGCCTTTTGGGTATTGATATAAACTAAGAGGCATATTTTGCTAAAGAAGGGAAGTGATTGCGTAAATTTAATCTTACTCGTCAATCGAGACGATTGACCTTAATTTACTTATTTATTTTTTTATCAAAAACTCTTAATAAAAGGGAGGGAGAAAAATGCGTGGAGTCGTGAAAGATTATTTGTTAGCTCGAAGTTTTCCGCGGATTTATAACCGGATGATGGCTTACGTTACTAAAAACCCAGAAATTAACCTGCTTAAACTTTTAAATTACGCTAAAATAATTGCTCCTCAAGAAAAACATAAAAACCAGATTGACCAGGTAAAAGATATTTACCAGAATAACCCGGTTATTCATGCTTACATTAACCATATAATAAATAACGTCCATCCTAAAGTAAAACAAAAATTAATGTATAACTTTTTTGTCAATAATATTCTTTTTGGTATTCCTAAACAGCAGGAAAATACCGCCAAGCTGGGGGCAAATATTCCTAATCTTATGGTAATCAGTCCCACCAGCGCCTGCAATTTAAGGTGCACGGGCTGCTGGGCGGGCAAATACAAGGCTGGGGATTCCCTTTCTCCGGAAAGGTTTGACCGCTTGCTAACCGAAGCTAAGGAATTAGGAATTTACTGGATAGTCCTCACCGGTGGTGAACCTTTGTTTTATCCTTATTTATTTGACTTAATGGCTAAACATCACGACATGACTTTTATGGCCTATACTAACGGCACCCTGATTAATGAAAAGACAGCTGACCGCATTGTTGAGGTAGGTAACTTTAGTCCGGCCCTTAGTCTTGAAGGATGGAGGGAGCAAACCGACGCCCGCCGGGGGAAGGGTGTTTTTGATAAAGTAATAAGAGCCATGGATTTGCTCAAGGAAAGAGGGGCAATTTACGGGGTCTCGTTTACCTTTACCCGGGACAACGTTATGGAATTAACCAGTGACGAGTTTATAGATTTTTTGGTAGATAAAGGTGCCCTTTACGGCTGGTCATTCCATTATATACCGGTAGGACGGGAGCCAGATATAAACATGATGATTAATGTAGACCAACGGATGTACTTGGCCGAACGAATTCCTTACCTTCGAACCCATAAACCTTTCTTAATCGCCGATTTTTGGAATGACGGCGAGCAAACAGAAGGTTGTATCGCCGGAGGAAGACGGTATTTTCATATTACGGCCAATGGTGAGGTTGAACCGTGCGCTTTTGTACATTTTGCCGTAGACAATATTTACCACAAAAGCCTCCTGGAGGTGTTAAAGTCGCCTCTTTTTACGGCTTACCAAAAACGGCAGCCCTTTAGCAAAAACTACTTGCGAGTCTGCCCAATTATTGATCATCCTGAAATGTTAAGGGAAATTGTTGCCGAATCCAAAGCTCATCCAACCCACGAAGGAGCAGAAACTGTTCTGGAGGGTACCGTAGCCCGCTGCTTAGACCACCGGGCACAAGAATGGGGGAAGGCCGCAGATGATATCTGGGCAAAAAAACACGGGCAAAAGCAAGCCCAAGGATTTTAAGGAAGCTCTTATCTTGCTATAGGAAAACAAGACATAGGGGCGTTAAATTTAACGCCCCTACTTTCTTATAATGTTGACTTTAGTAAGATAGCGCTATCTTCAGCTTCCAGCCCGCTAATTCTGGTATTTTTGGTGAGCCATCGGGGAC
>DMDI01000119.1 GCA_003445555.1 Desulfotomaculum sp.
CAAAGTTTTTTTGCCAGACTTGCAGATCTCTATACGTTTTCATTTCACTTTGGCCCTTTGTGCCTTCGAACCTATGTGCCTACCTGAATAGTTACAAATTTTCCAAGTATATCCGGCAAATCTTTTAGGATGGCTGTTTTTCCCTTGGAATGCTTACGGTCAGGTACCGGCAATCAGGTTTAAAATATTCTGGTGTACCTTGCCGTTGGAAAATAAAAGGTCGCTGGTTACCGGCTTCCAGTGATTGCCTTGAAAATCGCTGACCGATCCGCCTGCTTCCTGAACCAGTAAAACCCCGGCGGCAACATCCCAGGGCTCAATTTTAGTGGTGTAATAGGCATCCCCCCTGCCTGCCGCCACCCAGGCCGCTTCAATACCGGCCGAGCCAAGCTTGCGCATATCCGTAACGTAAGGGTAAACTTTACTTAAAATATTACCGGTTCTTTTTCTATCCTTTTCTCCGCCCTCGCAGTATATAAGGTAAGCCTGGTTAAGCTCCGTTATTTCGGAAACATGAATTCTTTTGCCGTTTAAGTAAGCTCCCTTTTCCTTTTCCGCCAGGTAAAATTCACCAATCGCCGGGGCGTAAATTGCCCCCAGCAAAAGCTCATTTTTATACCTTAAAGCAATGCAGACGCAGAAAAAGGGGTTAAAATTGGCAAAGTTGCCTGTCCCGTCCAGGGAATCTACCACCCAAAGCCAGTCAGGGTCGCCTTCCACCAGGCCGCCCTCTTCGGTTAATAAGCTATGGTGAGGGTAATAGGATTTAACCTCTTTAATGATTAAATTATCTATTTCCTTATCGTACTTAGTTATTGCCTCTTTAGCGGTACTTCTAAGACTAAGAAGATGCCCGTCCTCCCGGAAGTATTTAATTAAAGAATCGCCTGCTTTTTTGGTTATGTTTTCCATAAACTTTTTCATTTATTACTATTACCTTCTTTTTAATTATTTTAATGGCTATGCCGTTAGCTAAAGCCAAAGATGGCCGGCCTGGCAGACACGCAGGTGTTAAGGAGCCGGTTGAAAAGCCCGGCTTCCCAAAGCCGAATCGGGCTTGGAGCGAGAAGCTGCGCTAATTGGTTCTTGATTGACCATAATTTCTCCCTCCGCCTTGGTTTTGCTTAATTATACCACATTTTGGTGGAGAGAGGACATGGCGATAAACGAACACAAGCGCATTAAGCGCTTGATTCTGGGTAGATTTTACGGACAACTGCAATTTAGAAAGATAATAATCATATAGCCTGAGAGCTGCCTCCGCCTGTTTTACCTGCCAGTCTTCATGGTTTTTTGCAAAGTGCTTTAAAAAGTATTGTTTCTGGACTTGAGTCAAGACATCGGAAAGCGGTTGATCAACAAAGGCATAACAGGAAGAAACCCACCTTACATAATAAGAAACATTTTTCTCATTAACGGCCGATTTGGAGACAAGATAACTTTGGAATTCATTCAAATTATCGCTTTTCGTAACCTATCACACTTGCCCACATTAATAATCGGCTAATGTTTTACCATATTTCGGCTCTCTATGTAAAACTAAAAAACAGTTTTTATGGAATATTTTATAAGATTTCGCTTGACAATTGGTACTTTGTAATATAAAGTTTTTTAATAAGTAATACACAATATTTATGAACTATGCTATCATTAAGTATTGATGAATATGAGGAGGGACTCCTTGAAACAATATAAAATTATCGTAGAGAAACACCTAGATGGTTATGTGGCATACCCTTTAGGACTTAAAGGTGTTGTCGTGGGGCAAGGAGATACATATGAGGAAGCCCTTTCGGATGTTAAATCAGCAATTCGTTTCCATATTGAAAGCTTTGGAGAAACCATGCTGGATGTTGAGCCACCAATACTTGAAGCATTTATTGCTGAGGCAGGCATAGAAGTTTAATGCCATAATTTCCTATTGATGCTCCTAAACGAAGGGTAATTAAGGCATTGGAGATTTTAGGTTTTCGTATGGTTCGAGAAAAAGAGCATATTTCTATGGTACGTGAAAATCCAGAGGGTACAAAAACCCCCTTGACAATGCCTAATCATCCTAAAATAAAGGCTTCTACATTAAGAACAATTTGTACACATGTAGGCATTACGAGAGACGAATTCCTTAAAGCTTACAATAAAACTTAATAGAGAATTTCAAATAACTACTCATTCCAGCGGATGGCTAATAGCCGTCGCTGTAAAAAATCTCCATAAAGGCCGCAACCGTTCCGCTCTGGACAAAACCGCAAACAACACCAGATTTTGGTCCCTGTTGCGGCAAAAAGGACAACCTCCCTTACAGCAATTTTCTCCTGGCCGCCGGCATTTCCTGCACCAGAAACCCGTCGCAATCAAGCTCTTTTTATTTTAGAACGAAGTTCACCGGCCACGCGAAGCAATTGCTCTTCAATAGTTGTTGATTAGCAAGAAAGATCGTGATATGCTTATTGTAGGAATTTCTTACAGAAGGGCTGGTATTTCCGGTGAGTGGATTATATATTGCCCGGTTGACCACAAAGGGACAAGTTACGATACCGGTGGAATTGAGGAAATTCCTTCAAATCAAGGAAGGCGACTATATCCTTTTTGAAAAAAAAGGCGCCCGGCTGGAAATTAAGAAAATGGCGCCGCCCGATGATTTTGAGGAGTTTGCAAGGCCGATCAGGGAAAGATTTCAAAGAGAAAGGGTTACACCGGAGGATGTCGAGGCGGCGATCAGTTGGGCACGGAATATGAAGGAATAAGAATAACCCTCGATACCAACGTCCTTGTTTCTGCTTTGGGCTGGAATGGCGCGGAAGCTGCGGTAATTGAAATGGTGCTGGAATCGCAACTGCAACTCTGTCTTTCCATCCAAATCTTGAGTGAGTTTTACCGGGTTGTTAAATATCCCAAGTTTGGCTTTACGGATAAGGAAACCGACGTTTTTATTGGCAGGCTGATGCCCCTCGCTATCTTTGTCAAACCTGTTCAGGAGATTCATATTATTACCGCTGACCCTGACGATAACAGAATTATCGAATGTGCGGTTGAAGGGAAATGCAATTATATTATTTCCGGGGATAAACACCTGCTGCAACTGGACGAGTATAAGGGGATAAAAATAATGAAAGCCCCGGATTTTTTGCAGCAAATATCAATCGCCGAAGAAGATTAGCATAAGCAACGTTACTTTTTCCGGCGGAGAGCCTTTTTTGCAGCCTGCGCCGTTGGCCTGGCTGGGCCGTCAGGTGAAACAACTGGGGCTGGATGTGGTCACCTTTACCGGCTACACGTGGGAGGAACTGCTTTCTTTAGCCCGTAAAGACGGCGCGGTTAAAAAATTGCTGGAGGTTTCCGACTACCTGGTGAGACGTCCCTTTTATTTTAACTGAAAGGGATTTGAGCCTTCTCTTTATCGCTTTTCATAACTTATCA
>DMDI01000014.1 GCA_003445555.1 Desulfotomaculum sp.
ATTGACCTGCACGTACATACCAGGGCTTACTCTTCGTGTAGTGTTATAGATCCGGCAGAGGCCATTAGGGAAGCAAAAAAAATTGGCCTGGAGGGCTTGTGTTTTACCGAGCATAACCTAAGGTGGGATAATGAAGCCTTACAAAAATTAAGCCGGAAAGAAAACTTTCCCCTTTTTTGCGGGGTAGAGGTAGAAACCAGGGAAGGGCACTTGCTGGTTTTTGGGGTAAATAAAAACTTTGCGGGGATAACTCCCTTAGATGAATTGCGCGAATTAGTTAAAAAAGAAAACGGGGTAATGATTATCGCTCATCCTTTCCGCGGTTTTCTTCTTTTTGGCTTTGCCGATTTAAACCTGCAGGTGGAAATGGCCTCCCAAAGACAAATATACCAGCAGGTGGAGGCGATGGAAATTTTAAGTGGCAAGGCCATGAAAAAAGAAAATGATTTAGCCCAAAAAGTAAGTAAAAAGCTAAAGTTAAAAGGGGTAGGGGGAAGTGATGCTCATGCCCCAGGGGAAATTGGGCGCTGCGTAACTATTTTTAAAAAGCCGGTAATTAAGAACGAGGCCGAATTAATAACCGAAATAAAAAAAGGGGAATACGAAGCGGTTTACTGGCTGGAAATATTTATAAATCTTAAATAAAGGGTAAATTCATGGCTAAAAAATGGACAAAATTAACCCGAGAACTGGAAGCTCTCTTGAGGTTAAAAACCTTTCCCGTGGCGATAAAACTATTGGAAGACGCCAACGAAATGGCCAAAAATAAGTGGCTGCGCCGGCCGGAAAAAAAGGCCACCCTTTGCCAGTTGATTACCCTGGTGCGTACCTTTGACTGGACGGTGGGCGCCACGGCCGCCGATTTAGCTTTTCCTATGTGCGCCAGCATTGTTGGTCTGGCGGAACTGCCGGCTGAAATTAAAGACGGCACCTTTCGCAGCCTTGTCTGGTGCAAAACAAAGGAAGAGGGCAAAAAATATGAAGAGGCAATTCCCCGTATTCCCCCGGGTAAATATCAAGCCATTATGATGGCCCCCTTAGTTTATCACCCCTTTGAACCTGACCTGGGATTAATTTACGCTAACCCAGCCCAAATGATCCTGCTCATCAACGCCCTCCAGTTTGAAAATTACGAAAGGTTTCAGTTTTTTTGCGTGGGGGAAAGCTCTTGTGCCGACGCCATTGCCCAAGGTTACCTGTCTCAAAAACCGTCTCTTACCATTCCTTGCTACGGGGAAAGAAGATATGGTTATGCCCAGGATGATGAACTGGTAATGGCCCTTCCTCCTTCTTACCTGGAAAAAGCAGGGCAAAATTTAGCCGAACTTTACGCCCGGGGTATTCAATACCCTATTTCGTACGCCGGGGCTCAGACTGACCCTCTTTCCACCATGCCCTTGAGTTACCAAAAAATATTTAGGGGTGAAAGGGTGGCTGATTTAACCGTCCCCCGCCGCAAGATTACCCGTTGGGAAGAAAGCTAAGATAATCCATTTCTTTTAAATTTCCTAAAGTATATTGACATATGCCCAATTATTTGATTATAATTTTATTAATATTTTGAATATGATAAGGAGGACAAACAATAATGACCAATAAGGAGAAAATCCAGACTATAAGAAAAAAGGCGCATGAATACGACAAGTTTTCCGGGTGCTCCCAAAGTGTTATTCTTAGCATTCAAGAGGAATTTGGTTTGGAAGATTTACCTGCTTTTAAGGCCGCCACGGTATTTGGGGGAGGAGGGGCCCGTTGCGGGGAGACCTGCGGGGCCCTGGTGGGAGCTTTTATGTCCTTAGGGTTGGTAATCGGAAGGGAAAAAATTGAAGAAACAGAAGTATACCAAGCGGCAATGGCCCCGGCCCAGGAAATACGGAAAATTTTTATGAACGAACTAAAAACCCAGCTCGGATTTAAACAAGACTTAAAAACCACTCTTTGTAAAGAAATACAGGAAAATATCTACGGTCGTTCTTTCGATATGACCGATGAAAAAGACTATCAAGCTTTTCTTGAGGCAGGAGGACATGGTGACTTGGGTTGCCCCCGGGTATGTGCCGTAGCTGCTCAGGTAGTGGCCGAGAAAATTTTTGAAATTAAGGCCCGCCAAAACTGTTCTAGTTGAGGAATAGGATAAACTACTCCGGCGAGGCAGTGAAAACGCTTGGAAATTAAAGAAAACTAAGCGAAACTTTTTATCTATATTCTGGCCGGCGGCGGATTGTTTCCGCTAAATTTAAAGGAGTAACTATTGGTCTGGTTGCCCCATATACCGTAGTTACTTTTTTCAGGGTAAAAAATTCCTTTAGAATGGCCGCAATTTCTTTCTGACTTAGCGGTTTTACGGAACAGGGGCGTAAGGGCGTATTTATCTGCACCTCATCCGGAGCAATTGCTTTGGCCAATTGAGCCATTTCCCCGGCGCAGTCCTTATTTGCCTGGATAAACATCATTTGCAAGGCTAGTTTTTTTTTGTATCGTGCCCTAAATTGCCAAAGACCTTCTTTTATATCGTTTAAAGATAATTCTGCCGCCGGTTGGTTAACTGTTTGAAAGACTTCTTCGCGGGAAGCATCTAATTTGGCTATTACTAGATCAGCTTTAAGTAAACTAAGAAGCACCTCTTCATCCTTTAATAAGGCTGCATTAGTGAGTATAGCCACCGGAAGAGATAATATTTTTTTAACAAGTTCGATTGCTTCCCCTAAGTTACAGGCCAAGGTTGGTTCGCCTGTGCCCGAAAAAGTAGCGCAATCTGCCCTAACCTTATCTTTTATTGTTTCTAGTTCAGCCTTCAATAACCGTAAATCGATAAATTTTTCCCGCCTTATTTGTTTATTAACCGTTCTTCCTAATTGACAATATATACAGTCAAAAGGACAGGTTTTTTCTTCAACTGATAAAAGGTCAATGCCTAAAGACTTCCCCATTCGCCAGGAAGGAACCGGACCATAAACATAAGCCAAAAAATCCCCTCCTTAAATTACTTTCGGTAGCAGGTGTCGTTTGTCGAGCATGGCGGAGCAGCACATCTTTCTTCTCTCCCGCAGCAAGTTGTACCCGGACTTTTAAAAGAACTTTTTATTATATTTGGCACAGATAAAAGCCGCTTAAAGTTTGTACTTCCACAGCCAGGACAGCTTGCCGGATAGGTTGTTGCATCAGGTAAGAGTGCTTCCCAAACGTGAGTACAATTTTCACATTTAAAATCAAAAATAGGCATACTGTGTTTCATCCTTTCTTTTGCTTTTAAAACTTATATAAATCATTATTTCAAAGTATTGTGCATATGTCAATAATTATGGGGGAAGCGCGTTTGTGTCAAGGGAAGCAAGGGGACGTTCT
>DMDI01000290.1 GCA_003445555.1 Desulfotomaculum sp.
ATGAATGTGCGACTGAAGCAGCAAAATACAATATTCCGGTTATTAGCGACGGAGGAGTTAAATATTCAGGTGATATAACTAAGGCCATTGCCGCCGGAGCTGATGTGGTAATGATTGGCAGTTTGTTTGCCGGAACAGAAGAAAGCCCCGGTGAAACTGAAATTTATCAAGGACGCAGTTACAAGACGTACCGCGGCATGGGTTCTTTAGGGGCAATGAAAGAGGGAAGCAGGGACCGGTATTTTCAAGAAGAAGTAGAAAAGCTTGTTCCGGAAGGAGTAGAGGGCCGGGTACCATACAAAGGACCTATGTCAGATACAATATATCAATTAATTGGTGGTTTAAAAGCGGGAATGGGTTATTGTGGCGTCAGAAATATTCAGGAGTTAAAGACCAAAACTGTCTTTATCCGGATTACTCCTTCCGGGCTGAAGGAAAGCCATCCGCATGACGTAATGATTACTAAGGAAGCACCTAATTATAGTTTTCAGTAACCCTCGAGAAAATAAATTTATCTCCTTTAATCCTCTTTGGGCCAGCTTAAAATAAAATGACATTTTATGGAATATATGGTCATCATAATCTATATTTAGTAATTTAAGCCGTTGTATTGGCGATACGTGTAGGAAATTTGTGGATATTTATTACCTATATAAGCAGGAAAACAGTTATTTCCATTGAATAATTAAAGGTATAATCCATAAAAAGGAAGGTAGGCTTAAAGTGATTGGTGAACTGTTTTCCTTAACTGATGAGCTTAAAAAAAATTTATATTTTTTTGAAAGCATGACGGTTGCAGAGTTAATTCCTTATATTCATCAGAAAATGTTGAAAGATTACAGTTTAGCCCAGGTTGAAGAAAGAGTCGGCCTTTGTTTGCAACAGCACCCTTGTTTTTATCTGGTTTCGGAAAATGTATGGTGTCTTAATACCGAGGGATTGCGCTGTAATGATGATTTTTATACGTTACTTTTAAAGCAGGGGCAACCTTTAAGCATTAAAGAAATATTTAACAATAAGTTTAACGGAAAAAATAAAAATAAAAAGATACGCCGTTTAATGTCTGAAGAAGCAAATTTAATTTCTGATGGTCGTTTTATTCAGTTGGATAATGACTATTGGGGCTTTACCCAGTGGGTTGTGGAAACAGCAAATTATTCGGTAAAACATTTACTAATTAAGGCTTTAAAAAAACATCCGGCGGGCCTTGACTTGCCCCAAATTTTAGAATTTACATGTTCCTGGCGAAAGACAAGCTTACCTGCCATAAAGGAGGTATTGCACAAGTACCCTTACTTTGAACTAAAAAATCAAGAACTTTGGATATACGAACCCGCCATTCGAGTGGCTTACGAAAGATTGATCGACCGTTATCTTTTAGTTTTAAAAAGGCAAAGGGAACGCCGTAATAAAGAAAGAGAATGCTGGCGAAATAAATTAATTGTACTAAAAAAACAACTTCACGAGGTAAACATAGTCCATCAGGAAGCAGCGGCTGCTTTAGTCCAAAAAACAGAAGATAATTACCGTCAAGAATACCTGGTTACTCAAATGACCGAGAAAGATTTACTTTTATCTTTGCGTAAAAAGGAAATATTTCGCTACCGGGAGCACATTAATAAAATAGAGGCTAAAGCCAACAGCATTCTTTACCAATGTAAGCTTTGGGTCGAACGAACCCGTGCCGGTGAAAACGAAAAAACAGAGTTACGGAAGGCCTTAAAGGATAGCCTGGGTAATATAGCTTCATTGGCCACTAAAATTCAAGAAAAGGAAGATAATGAACGCAAAAACAATATAGCCATGATAAATTTAAAGGAGCATTATACTACCCGTATTGCGGAATTGCAAAACGAAATTGTTGAGTTGCGTCAAAAACTGGAACGGTCTCAAGAAAAAGCAGTTCAACAAGAGCGTCAGTACCAGTCTGAAATTGATTTTTTAAATAACTCACTAAAAGAAGCCTTAGAAAAAGAACAGGAACAGCAACGTTCCCTTCTTTTGCTCCAAAAAGAATTAACTTTTTTTAAAAAAGAAAATCAGAAACACAAAGCCCTGCTTAAAAACCCTTTGGTTAAACTTATTCTAATGATATTTTCCTTTTTCCAAAGGTATTTAAAACAAACCGCTTAATTATCCTTGGTCTTTAGGTTTTTACGTGAGAATTAATCCATTCAACAATATTTTCCAAAGGTGTACCGGGGGTAAATAATTCTTGGGCCCAACCACCTTCTTTTAAAGCCAAAACATCTTCCTCCGGTATGGTCCCTCCCCCTATGACCGCAATATCATTGGCTCCATTTTCTTTAAGGAGTTCGTTTACCCGGGGAATTAAAGTCATATGAGCGCCGGAAAGAATACTCAGTCCAACTACATCTACATCTTCCTGAATTGCAGCCTCAACAATTTGTTCCGGGGTTTGGTGCAGGCCTGTATAAACTACTTCCATCCCGGCGTCCCTTAAAGCCCGGGCCACTACTCTTACGCCCCGGTCGTGTCCGTCCAAGCCCGGTTTAGCCATTAATACCCGAACCTTAGCCATTAATTTATCTTTCCTTTCTTCTTTAACTTCTTTACTTAAAAAACTGGTTTTTCTCTGTATTCACCAAAAACTTCCCGTCCTACCTGAATTATTTCACCTTCCGTAGTATAAGCCCTCACGCAATCCAAAATGTAAGGAATAACGTTCTCGTTGCCTTGAAAAGCTTCGCGCAAAGCATCTAATGTTTCGTTAACTCTAAGGTTATCTCTTTCACGGCGTAATTTTTGTAACTGGGTTACCTGTTCTTTTTCCACCTGGAGGGAAATTTTTAAAAGGTCCATTTCTATTTTTTCATCAGGATTAACAAATTCATTAACCCCTACTAAAATACGGTCCTTAGCGTCAATATTTCTTTGGTAACTATAAGCGGCATCAGCAATTTCTTGTTGGAAAAAGTTCTGGTCAATGCAGGCTAAAACACCGCCCCGCCGCTCAATTTCCGCAAAATACCTTTCTGCTTCTTCCTCCATTTTATTGGTTAAAGCTTCCACAAAATAGGAGCCGGCCAAAGGATCAATAACGTTAGCTGCTCCTGTTTCGTAAGCAATAATTTGCTGGGTGCGTAAAGCAATTTCTACGGCTTTTTCCGAAGGCAAGGCTAATACTTCATCCATAGAGTTAGTATGCAGTGATTGCGTTCCACCCATGACAGCACTTAAACCCTCAAAAGCCGTACGGATAATGTTGTTTTCGGGTTGCTGGGCGGTAAGACTGCAGCCGGCGGTTTGGGTATGAAAACGCAGCATCCAGGAACGCGGGTTCTTGGCGCCGTATTTTTCTCTCATCCGATGGGCCCAGATCCGGCGGGCGGCTCTATACTTAGCCACTTCCTCAAAAAAATCCATGTGGGCGTTAAAGAAAAAGGATAACCGGGGAGCAAAGTCGTCAACGTTTAAACCTGCTTTAATGCCTGCTTCGACATAAGCAAAACCATCGGCTAAAGTAAAGGCCAGTTCCTGGACGGCGGTGGAGCCTGCTTCCCGAATGTGGTAACCACTAATACTAATGGTATTCCAGCGGGGGACGTGCCGGCAGGCATATTCGAAAATGTCAGTAATAATTCGCAAAGAGGGTTCGGGAGGAAAAATCCAAGATTTTTGAGCGATGTATTCTTTTAAAAGATCATTTTGAATGGTTCCGGTAAGTTGTTCCGAACGAATCCCTTGTTTTTCTCCGGCGGCAATATACATAGACCATAAAATAGACGCCGGGGCATTAATAGTCATAGAAGTACTGATTTTATCCAAAGGAATACCGCTAAAAAGAGTCTCCATATCCTGGAGAGAATCAATGGCTACCCCCACCCGTCCAACTTCTCCCAGGGAACGCGGGTGGTCGCTATCATAACCCATAATTGTAGGCATATCGAAAGCAACGCTCAGCCCCGTTTGTCCTTTGGCTAAAAGATACTTATAACGTTGATTTGAATCTTTGGCGGTTCCAAAACCGGCAAACTGACGCATAGTCCATAAACGTCCCCGGTACATATTAGGTTGTACTCCCCGGGTGTAAGGGTATTGACCTGGAAAAGCCAAATCTTTTTGGTAATCAAAACCTTTAAGAAACCGGATATACCTACAAAGAAGAT
>DMDI01000031.1 GCA_003445555.1 Desulfotomaculum sp.
TTTGAGCCATTAGTCTAGCTAAACTAAAGAGGCTCTTAACTTCCTCCTCGCTTAAATCATGCCACCAGGGAACGTGTCTTTTGGGAAGCACTAAACAATGTCCCGGCGCTAAAGGATTAATATCAAGAATACCAAGGGATAATTCGTTTTCCATTATCTTATAAGCCGGCGCCTTTCCGGCAATAAGGGCACAAAAGATACAATCATCAGTCCTCCCGTTCAAAAAAGCCCAACTCCGATCTTAATATTTTTTATATTTTTTAGCCTTATAAAAGTTCGGCATTAAGAACTTCCAGCCATCGCTTAAGGTAAATAGGTAAAATAAAATTTCGCCTTACGTGTTCGTGTCCAGCTTTGCCCAACTGTTCTGCAAAGTCCGGGTTTCTTAACAGTCGCACAACCGCCGCCGCCATTTCCTCGTTAGTTCGAGCCAGTAAACCGGTTTTCTCCGGCAATACCTGCAGCTTAATCCCTCCTACTGGAGTAGCTACCACTGGTCTTGCTTTCCATAAAGCTTCGCTTACCGTTAAACCAAAACCTTCCTGAACCGACTTTTGGATTATTACCGTAGCCACACGCTGGATAACATTAATGGCTAAATCACTTACCGGAGGCAAAACTAAAAGATGAATACCGGGGTCATTACCTGCCTCTTGTTGCACTTCAAAAATTATTTGAGTTCCTTCCGGGTCATCATCCGCCATCCCTCCGGCTAAAATTAAACGACAAGGTATTTCTTTTCTAATTAAACGAAAGGTTTTAATTACACCCAGGGGATCCTTTAAGCGATCAAAACGGGATACCTGCACGATCAAAGGAAGATCGGCGGGAATCTCCAGTTGTTCTAAAATAAAAGCCTTTTCTTCTGCCGTTACTTCCCGATTTTTCTCGGCCAGGGGATCAATGGCGGGCGGCATAAAGTATTCGCGGTGACCCAGTTTTTTGGCGTAATACGGGAGATGATAGATTGCCGCGTCGCACCTCTGAGCGTAAGGACGTAGAAAATCCCAAACCTCCCGGCTAACCCCGGTAGGGTCTATGTGGCAATACCAAACCCATCGGACCAGGTGATCATTCCGACGGGCTTCCGCTAAACCTAAAGGTTGCTGGTCATGAAGGATTATAAAATCGGCTCCGGGATTAACCAGGCGAAAATTTAGCTTTAGCTCTTCCTGGTATGTGGTCATCATTTCCGGAATTATTTTTACGGGTAAACCATGAAAAGCATTATGAAAAACCTTAGTAACCTGAAAAAACTTCTCTGAACCACTTAGTACATTCCAGCGTGCTTTTATGCCCACCTCTTGCATTAAAGGAACCAGCCGCTTAAGAATTTCAGCTACCCCGCCGCCAACAGCCGTAGAATTTATATGTTGGACTGTTCGACCGGACAGGCGTTTCCTCAGCTGTTTAATGGCTTTTATTTCCTCCGCATTAACTACATCCAGATAGTTATCTAAATAAATCATAACCCGACCCACCATTAGTTAATAAATATTAACCCGCCGATAAAAACAATGAAGAATATAATAACTGTTAATATTTAATTGATTGTAATTAGCGTAAATCTTTAATTATTTTATTAATTTATGCTTCAAGAATTTATTTTGTTTACGAATTATGGTAAAATAATTACTTTAGAAATAAAAAAAAGACTAAACTTTTACGGTAACATTTATTATTATCCGACGGACAAGAAGATTTTCCGGGACGATATCTGAATAATTTAAAGCTACGTCAAATTTACCGTTGTTTTGTTTGCGCAAGCCACGCCTGCCAATTAGATTCCAATTGAGCTAAAGGGTTTTTTTGCGGGAACGTCGGGTAAACCACACCTGCTTCCTTTAAAGCAAGGTTAAAATTTTTTCCCTGACTTAAGGCAGTCAATATTTTTTTGAGGCTTTCCGGACCATATGCCTGGTGCAGGTACTCTACTAAAGAAAGAGACTGCCGGTAGGCTAACATTTGGTTAGGCAATTGGTCAAAACCCCGGTCCATTTTAGCTAAAGGATATAGCGGCTGATTTATAAAATCAGGATAGTCAAAACGAAAGCCGGTTAACTTTTTTTCTTCGTACTGGGCAAGGCCTTCCGTAAGCCAACGGGGAATATTCCCTTTAACTATATAATCTACAACCAGATGAGTAACTTCGTGAGCCATTGGTCCGCTGGAAACAAAAATTTCTTCTTTTTCCTGAGAATTATTAGCGTGTAACCAGCCCTGCGGAGATAGAACCCGGATTATCCCGGCCCAGTACGCGCCCATAGTACTTTCGCTGGCAGCCCAGCCAAAACTGGCGTTTAATTCTTTAGAGGAGGGATAAAGAATAATAGGTATTTTATGACGTAAAGAAACATTAAAATCCTTGCAGATGGGTTGGTAAAAATGCTCGGCGGTTTGTAATACCAGTTGTGCATTCTTATTGTCTCCAGCTGTGAAGGCAACTAAAAAGTGCTCTCCGGCCAAAACAGACTGGTGGCGTATAGAAAGGAGCGTTTGCGTTCTCATTATTTCCCGGTATAAAATATAAAGGTAACCTTTAAAAGAAGATTTTGCAATTATAATACTGCTAAAAATTAAAATTAATACAGTAATTATAAATACCTTAACCTTAAGAAATTTAAAGTATTTAAAATAAAATTTAAAAAACATATATTGTTTTTATCTCCTTATTATTTAATCAGTTAAATAGTTAAGTAAATAACTATGTAAAATATTTATAAAAAAAATTGTTCTTTATTTAAAAAATTTGGACCTGTACCAATCGCTTAATTTTTGGGCAGTAGTTTTTTCCATTCGGCTACCATTTGACGTGCTTTAGCCGCATCATCGCCGGTTTTTGCTAAATCAATATACTTTTCCATTTCTTTTATGGCGAGAGGATAATCTTTTTTTCCTAGGGCTAAAGCTTGAGCGTAATAATAACGCGCCTCTTTATTTAAGGGGTGATTTGCCAGCTCTTTTTCCAGTACCATACTGGCCTGCCCGTATTGTCCAAGTAAAAGATAAATTAAAGACAGTTGGGTACAATAAACACTGTTTTTTGGCTCTATTTTGACTGCCTGGGCGTACATTTTTGATGCTTCAGGTAACTTACCGGCTTGAAAATAAACTTGCGCCAAATTAGCTAAGGCCTGAGCATTATCTGGTCTGGCTTTCACTTTTGCCTCTGCTTCCGCTAAAGCTTTAGCTGGGGAATAAACCTCCTGACTCTCACTTTCAGGGTTAGGAAAAAATTTACCGCTTATCCATACAACTGAAGAACCGATTAAGCCGAAGGAAAGTAAAACAGTCAGCACCCATAGAACTATCCTTTGTTGTTTTTTACGTTTTTTCTGGGTGAGATTCTTACTTTTAGCCATTTTTAAATTCTCCGTTCAAGCAAAAATTTTTTTTGAAATTTTTAACCTGCAAATAAAGGGCACACTCCAGCCTCTTTTTCATCAGGCGGCAAAATAGGGGGTTGGGAGAAAAAATTGAATCATTAAAAGCAATATTATTAGCGTGACAACCCCCGCCACAATAAAACCGGGCCCAACAGGCAGCACAGCTTTCTTTATTATAAATATAAGCCTGACAAAATTGTTCTCTTAACTGAGGTCTGGTAATACCCTGTTCT
>DMDI01000256.1 GCA_003445555.1 Desulfotomaculum sp.
TTAAAGAAGCCCGTTATTGTTTAAAAAAGACCCCCCGTCTTAAAACCTGGTGCACATAGCCATAAAGGAAATACTCCCCCGTACTACATATCCCAGGTAGTCCCCGCCGTCCTTTTTAACACCCCGACCAACCCCCCAACCAAAACCGATTAGATAAAGCAGGGGACTGACCAGACGGGAAGCAAAAAACTTAAAAAAGGTCCGCTTTAAAGTAACCATTTCCCGCCAAAAGACAGCGTAAAAATCCATTTTAATCACCTACCTTACGTCCCGTAAGTTCCACAAAAACATCTTCTAAGTTTATCTCCCGAATAAGAAAGTCACCTTTTAAATGGCTTACGTATTCTAAGGCCTGTTGACGTTGGGCAAAAAATTTATAGCCTGTATCAGTCCCCCCAAAAAATTCTACCACCACTTCTCCTACCTTTTCCATTAGCTCCTGCGGGGTGCCTAAAGCAATTAAGCGCCCTTTATCCATAATTCCCACCCGGTGACATAAAATCTGCGCTTCTTCAATGTAATGGGTGGTCAAGAGGACGGTTAACCCGGCAGCATTCAGACGACGAATTAAATCCCAGATTTTACGCCTGGTTTGAGGGTCCAGGCCCGCGGTTGGCTCATCTAAAAACAAGATGCTGGGATAATGCATAAGCGCCCGGGCAATCATTAGCCGGCGTTTCATTCCCCCGGAAAAATTGCTCGTCAACTCAAAGGCCCGGGAGTTAATTTCTACAAAAGTAAGCAGTTCATTTATCCTTGCTTTTAGTTTATCCTGCGGCATCCTGTGCAAGCGGCCGTGCAGTTCTAAGTTTTCCCAGGCCGTTAGTTCTAAGTCCAGGTTCATGTGCTGGGGAACAACCCCAATTTCCTTTTTTACTTTATTACTGGTTACATCTTGGCCGTTAATTAAGGCTTTTCCCCCGGTCGGTATGGTTAACCTGGTAAGCATTCTCACGGTGGTGGTTTTTCCTGCCCCGTTGGGCCCCAAAAGGGCAAAAACTTCTTTTTTTGGGATGTGCAAGTCCAGGTTGTCTACGGCCGTTAAGTCACCGTACTTTTTAGTTAGTTTATTAATTTGAATTACCATAAAAAATTCCTGCTTAGTAAAGAAAAAATTTAATATTTTTTTGTCATTAAAACTCAAAACCAAATAAAATAGATAGTTTTTCCAGGCCCTCAATTAAGCGCGGGCCGGGACGGCAAATGTTTTCACAGGAAAGCGAATAAACCTTCCCGGTTTGAACTGCCTTTATTTTTTTTATCGGCGGGTACCTTTTTATATCTTCTATGTTCCTGGAACATAAAGGTATTTTTCGCCGGCAACCAGGACATCTTTTTTTAGGAGGCTGGTTGTTTTCGCGCCCGCAAGCAATAATAATCTCCGGGTCGTACCTCACCACATCTTCCCAGGAAAGAAGGGCAAAAGGAACATTATTAGCCAAGGGAAAAGGACATGCCCCGGCGGTATAAAGAGTATCGTACTGACAAGAAGCCGGTCCTGGCGTGGCTAAAGGTTCCTCACTCATCAGGAAAAAAACCCTGGGCCGCCGAAAAGAAGCCGTTCTGGCTTTAATCTTTTTTACCTTTTCCGTAAGTAAAAATACTACCTCATGTCCTGCTGTATCTTCCCCATTTATTCCGGCAATTATTTCCATTCCCTGAAGCAATTCTTCTATTGTTCGCGGGACAAAGTTAACCACCGTAATGCCTGCTATTTGCAAAGCCTCTGTACAGCCCTTATGAACCTGACCGTAAGTAAATACTAAATCTGGCTTTAACGAAATAATTTGCGGAAGGTAAGGATGGGCAAAAAAGCCAATTCGCTTTTTGCCCTTAACTTCCGGGGGATAATCACAGTTTTCCGTTACCCCAACCACCCTTTCTCCTAATCCCAGGGCAAAAAGAATTTCCGTGTGGGAGGGAGCTAAAGAAACCATTTTTTCTACTGGCCGGTTGTTAATTGATGATAAAAGGGGAGGCATTTTTATCCACCTTCTATTTCCATATTGCTCATTATTTATTTATGCCTTGGTTCTCTTTAATCCATGGCTAGTTTAAAGGGCCGGAATTCATATTCTTTATCTTCCCCCATATACAAAATTAACTTCTCCGGAGTATTTTCTTTAATTTTACCTTCTAAGGCTTGGTAGAACTCAAAGTCATAAAAAGTAACCTTGTGGGTAGGAATATCCTTTTCTTCCCTTAGGTCTTTGTAGCGCTCTTTTTCTTGAGGTGTTAATTCTTTAACGTTTAAATGCATACACCTTCCCGGCTTCTCCCATTCCTTGTGCCGCATAATTTTCACGTAGTAATGATTTGGTAATATTCGCATTTTAAATCCTCCTTAAGGTTAATTTGTTTTAATGATTATCTAACCAGGTTATATGACGACCGACGACCAAGTTTATGATCATCTATCACCACCTTTCCTTGCTGCTTAGTAAAATAATATTAAAAAATAAAACTCCCGCCCTCCGTAAAGAGGTAGCAGGAGTTAAGTTGCTAGCTTTATGCACTGGTACCTACCCTCTCCATGGGAGGTCAAACTTGGAAATCAGATACCAGATACGAAGCGTCAGGAGAAAAACAGTTTAAATTAAATCATAAAAAATATCTTTTAGCTATCCTGACGACTGATGTCTGATAACTGATGACCTAATATGTACCCACCTGCCGGACAGGTCTCCTGACTTGTGGATCATTGCCTGCCTAGCTGCCTTCCCATCCAGCACTCGATATACCTCCGGCACTAAAAGCAAATAAATATAGCTGAAACTATCTTGTCCTTTAGCCCCGTTTGGTTGTCCTGGAGTGTTGAACAGTGGCTTTTTGTTAAGCCGCTCCCCACTTACAGTGGCCGGACCGCCCAGGATTTACACCTGGTTCCCTATTTTCCTGCA
>DMDI01000310.1 GCA_003445555.1 Desulfotomaculum sp.
AGTGGTATATTAAGTAAAAAAATAAGAGCGTACCTCCAATTAAAACCAGCCGGGAATTAATTAAACGGCTGAAGGTTTCCCATTTGTAGCCAAAAATGATACCCACGGATAGGTTAAAAGCCGACCAGGCTACCGCAAAGATAGTATTGTAAAATAAAAATTTGAGAATATTTAACTTGCTTAAACCGGCTATGTACGGGGTCAGGTTGCTGACCATAGGTACAAAACGCCCAAATATAATAAAAGCAGGGGCGGAATGTTCAAACCAGGCCTGGGCGCGGTTAAACTTTTGCGGGGTTAAATAAAGGTACTTACCATAACGATAAAAAAAAGGCTCTCCTATGTGCCGGCCAATAAGATAGGCCAGTAATGCCCCTAAATTAAAGCCTACCGTGGCGGCAATTAAAGCAGGATAAAAGTTTAACTTACCCTGGTTAATTAAAAAGCCGGTAAGAATAACCATAATTCCCCCGGGAAAAAAAGGTATCCCCATGGCTTCAACAACAACGCCAAGCAAAAGGCCACCTACCCCAAACACTCCCAGGTAGTTAATTATCCATTCTTTAACCAATGAATTTTGCTCCTTTTGAAGGTAGTATGTCCTTTTAAAACGGTTTTTTTACTTAAAACAAAAATCTGCTTGATAATATTGATTTTAAGCAGGTTTTTGTTTAGCGGGTTCTTCATTTTTTATTCTTCGGTGGTGCGTATTTTGCCGTGCTTGGTCAATACTTCAGCGCTGCCCCGGATTTTAATGGCTGAAGTATGTTCGGTAAATTGGGCAATCATAATTTCTCCTTTATCTAGTTTTTCCGAATGATGAAATTTTGTATCTTTACCGCGGGTAAGACCAAAAATAGCTACCCCGTTATCCAAAGCTTTAATTACCACGTATTCCGCACAAAGTGGCCACTGGTCCGGCATTTTAATCACCCCTTACTTTAAGTTTCATTATTTTTAATTTTTACGTTTGTGCTCCCCAGCAAATTTTTTAATTCGGCTATAACTGGCCCTGATAAATTTACCCAATAATCTTGTCCGGTAAGAACCATTTTCTTTTCTTCGGGAAAGAATAGATATACGGGAGATTTTCCCGGAAAACTGCGTAGTATACCCTGAGTTTGGGCAATTAAATGGGGGGACCGTTTTTCGTTTTCTAGTTTTAGGTAAAGGCTGGCGTTAGCTTTTTTAGGCAGCAAAGATAACTCTTCACAGATTACTTTATTATCTTCGTTTCCTGTATTTACCCGTCCTTTTACCAAAACAATCGCTTCAGTTTTTAAAAAAGAGACATACTTTTGATATACCCGCGGGAAAAAAACTACTTCCAGGCTGCCTGTTAGATCTTCCAGGGTTCCAAAGGCCATTGTTTCGTTACGGCGGGTATTAACTTTTTTAAGTGAAGTTAACATACCCCCAACAGATAAGACACTACTATCGTCTTTCCCGCCTGCTTGATTGCGGGCAGGTACTTCATCCTTTATTTCCCGTACTTCAGCCAGACAGGTGGTGGTGTATTCGGCCAACGATTGCCGGTATTCGGTCAGCGGGTGTCCACTGATGTATAAACCCAGAGATTCTTTTTCCATCGTCAACAATTCTTGTTTGGGGTATTCGGCCAGGTCGGGCAGTTCAAGCAGGTTTTTTTGAGCGCCGCCATCCAGAAAGTCCAAAAGAGACAGTTGGCCGTGGCTACGTTCCCGCTGGGCTGCCTGCGCCAGGCCTAATCCTATATCTACGGCGGCCATTAGTTGCGCCCGCCGGTTTCCTAAAGAATCAAAAGCGCCGCACTTAATTAAGCTTTCCAGAACACGCTTATTTATTATTCTGGTATCCAAACGGCGGCAAAAATCGGCGTAAGATTGAAAATGTCCCTCTTTTTGCCGGGACTTTATAATTGCTTCCGTTGCTGTCAAACCCACGTTTTTTATGGCTGCCAGGCCAAAACGAATTTTGTTTTGGGCCGGGGCAAAGTCTTTTTGACTTTCATTAATATCAGGAGGCAGAACCTCTATTCTTAAGCGCCGGCATTCTTCAATATAAACGGCGATTTTATCGGTATTATCTTTAACGGAGGTAAGTAAAGCCGCCATATATTCGGCCGGATAATTGGCTTTTAAGAAAGCAGTTTGGTAAGCCACCAGGGCATAAGCCGCCGAGTGGGATTTATTAAAGCCGTAACCGGCAAAATACTCCATTAAGTCAAAGATTTGAGCGCTAATAGAGTTACTAAGGCCATTTTTCCCGGCCCCACCAATAAATTGGGCTCGCAGTCCGGCAATAATTTCTGGTTTTTTCTTGCCCATGGCCCGGCGCAAAAGGTCTGCTTCACTTAAAGTAAAACCTGCCAGTTCACTGGCAATCCGCATCACCTGTTCCTGATATAAAATTATCCCGTAAGTATCATTTAAAATTGTTTCCAGCTTGGGGTGGAGGTAAACAACCTTTTTTTCCCCGTGTTTTCGCTTAATAAAATCTTCAACCATTCCACTGCCTAAAGGTCCGGGGCGATAAAGGGCCACCAGGGCTACTAAATCTTCAAAATGTTGCGGCCGCAAATCCTTTAAAAGAGTTCTCATACCGCTGCTTTCCAGCTGAAAAACCCCAATGCTTTCCCCCTGGCTTAAAAGAACGAAAGTTTTTGGGTCATCCAGGGGAATTTGGTCAATGTTTATGCCGGGACCGTCACCCTCACCAATTAGGCGTATGGTATCCGAAATTACCGTTAAAGTGCGAAGCCCTAAAAGATCTATTTTCAAAAGGCCCAGTTCTTCTACCTGATCCTTGGTAAACTGGGTGGTTAAAGGCCCGTCGGTAGATTTATAAAGGGGTAAATAGTTTGTTAAGGGCTCTGGGGTAATTACAATTCCGGCCGCGTGGGTAGAAGCGTGTCTGGGCATGCCCTCCAGCATTACGGCCGTATCGATTAACTGTTTTACCCGTTCATCCTGCTGATATAATTCATTTAGTTCAGTAGATTCCCGAAGGGCTTTTTCAATGGTAATGTGAAATTCAGCCGGAATTAGTTTGGCTACCTGGTCTACTTCACTATACGGTATATCCATTACCCGGCCTACGTCTCTGATAGCTGCCCGCGCCATCATGGTTCCAAAGGTGACAATTTGGGCCACATGGTCAACGCCATATTTGTTAATTATATAATCAATTACCGCGCTTCGCCGCTCAAAACAAAAGTCTATGTCCACATCCGGCAAGGAAATACGTTCTGGATTTAAAAAACGTTCAAATAATAAACCGTATTTTAACGGGTCAAGACTGGTAATGCCTAGCAGGTAGGCCGCTAAGCTGCCGGCGGCTGAACCCCGGCCCGG
>DMDI01000035.1 GCA_003445555.1 Desulfotomaculum sp.
CATGGCGATTCTGTTTCTGTCCCGGCAGGTCATTTGGATAATTGGTTCAACCCCGCAAGATAAGATATGAAACCCGGCCGCAATACTGGAAAGACGTACCACGGCAGTTGAACAATCGGTAATGTTTAGCGCGTCAACGTAACGGGCTATAAATTTAGCCTGGCGCTTAATGTTTTCCGGACAGGCGTGTTTGGGCGGGTTGATTTCGGCGGTAACCACAAATTCTCCTTGTTGTAAAAGCTTGGCCAGTATGCTCACTGTTTTTACTTAACTAACACATCCTTACGAAAAACTTTCCTCGGTCCACCGTGACGATTTAGAGACCAGTCTTTGGCAGGCTGAAATTCCGCCAGTTTATCCAATTTATTTAACAATCTCATCCGGTTATAAATTAATTGCCAGGCACAGTCTATTTCTGGATTTATTTCGCACTTGCCGTTTTGCGCTCCGCCGCAGGGGCCATTTAACATGCTTTTGGCGCAGCGAATTATGGGACAAACTCCCCCGGTAAGGTGAAGAATGCAGTCGCCGCATAAACCGCAACGTTCTTCCCAAATACCGTGCTCACCGGAGCCACCCGCAAATTTAGTGTCCTGGGCTGGAATCACCCATTTTTCCGGATAACGGTCGGCCAGGTACTGCACCCCGACCCCGCAGGCCAAAGAAACTATTGCGGCCACGTCTTTAGTCAAGGGGTCTAAATCCACCAGGTATTCGGGGGCACAGGCACGCGTAGCCATAAAAGTTAATATTTCCAGGGGGTTATTTTGCTGCCGGCGCAAAAGACGTAAAGCAGCCGCCATTATTTCTACCTCTTTTTCTCCTCCGCTAAGGCAAACGGCTACACAGCCGGCGCAACCCACCAGGAGTACTTTTTCATAATCATAAATTATTGACGCAATCTCAGAAACAGGCTTTTGTTCGGCCACGATTATTTTCTTCACCTTCTTTTTTTAAAAACGCTTAAAAAGGAATCACAGTAAATTTCCTGGTTTAAAAGAATTCGCGCCGCTGCAACAGCCTCAAGCAAATTCTCATCCGTTAAGTCAACAATTGCCGCGTCAAGGCCGGCCGCAAGGCCCATAATTAAAAAGGTCCGGTTAAGCAAATTCCGGTTAAGACAATTTTGGGAGATGTTACTTAGACCAATAACTATTCGAGGGGGAGGGGTAGCCAGGATTTTTATTTGCCTCATTGTTTCCAACACTTCTTTTACTTGTTCCTGGGCTACGTTGCACGGCAATACCACCGGATCAAGATACAAGTCTTCCATGGGAAGGCCGTATTGATCTGCGTTTACGACTAATTCCATGGCTAAAGCCAGGCGGTCGGCTGCATTTTGGGGAACCCCTTTTTCGTTCATGGTTAAACCAATAATGGCCGCTCTATATTTTAAGGCCAGGGGAAACAGGGTATCCATTTTTTTTTGCTCCGCACTGGTAGAATTAATAATTGCTTTTCCCTGGTGAACTGATAGACCGGCCTGGATAGCGGCCGGGTTAGTTGAGTCGAGGCAGCAGGGCAAAGAAACGGCTTTTTGAACCGTCTCAACCAGCCAGGCCATTATCCGGGGTTGAGCTTCAATTTCTACGGCCGGTCCAGGGCTAAGGTCCAGGTAGTCCGCCCCGGCTTTATACTGGTAATTAGCCCAATGTCTTACCGGTTCCGGGTTTTGATTTAAAATAGCTTCCCGGATATCTTTGAACATCCCGTTAATCCGTTCTCCAATTAGAAGCATATTTATTTCCTCAATTCAAGCTGACCTTGGCGAACCTCCCGCAGGTGGGCAAGAAAACGGCGCACTGTTTCCGGGTGACGCAATACCATGATGGCTCCCCCTGCCTGGGTAAGGGCGACAGCCGTAAGCAGTTCCCATAAAATGGCCCGCCGGGCCTGTTCACCCCAAGAGGGACACTCAAAATCTGAAATGGTAGCTTCTTTTGTTTTCCATGTCTCCTGACCCACGAAACAGATAACAGGTATGGCCAGCATTTTATCACCTGTAAGGGCGCTCAACCGGATCCGTTCCATGATTGAATAGGCGTACTCAAGGCCGTACCCCAAGGCCCCAACCAAGGGGTCAATTGTAATTGAGCCAGGATTAAAGCCCATCTCGGTAATTAATATATTAAGCTGTTTAGCCAAACTTATATCTAAGGGAGAAGAAGCAATAAGACTATGACCGTAATTATTACAGGCCGTCGTAATTAGGCGGTAATTTTCTGCCGTAGCCCAGCCTAACAAGCAATTTTTACCGGCCAGGGCCTCCGCTACCGCCGGTAAAACGGCCGCGTCTTTCTCGTCCTCCCCGCAACCCACCACAATCAAAGGGGTATTAATGGCGGCATAAACCCTTTGGGCTATACGCGCGCATTCTTGAGGAGATTTATTTTTAGCCCCCGGATGTGCGCCAACCAGACGAAGGCAAATTAAATCGGCCCCGTAAACAAGACATTTTTTGGCCCACGCGGCTGGTTCATCAAGAACCCCGGCAAAGGGAGCGGTCAGCAAATCAGGCCAGTCGCCGGGTTTCTCATCCCATACTTCACCAGCAACAACAGGACGATAAGGGATCTCCCCTTCAAAAGATAGAAAAGGAAGGGCTTCCTCACCCCCTATTTTAATTGCCCGGGAGCCAATCCCTAAGCTGGTTGTATTTACTTTACCAGGCCAGTTTTCCCGGATAACTTTAACCGGCATTTACCCA
>DMDI01000188.1:0-1686 GCA_003445555.1 Desulfotomaculum sp.
CCGTTGCTCTATCCTGCTGAGCTACTGGGACATAATAATATAAAGTTATTTTTGCCGGTTATTTGTTATATAACGCCCGGTTATTTGCTGTATAACACCAATAGTATAATATAAATAAGCCGGCAAAACAAGATATATTTTATATAAAACCAGGGAGGTGAATGTATTATTATATCTTTATCTAAAATGCTTTTGGTTCGACTTTTTATAATTTTAATTATTCTATTGATTTTGCCTGCCGGTTGCGGGAAAGGAATTGTTGCCCCGGAAACACCGGGGGAGATGAAGGGGCAGATTGAAAATAAACCTGGGGTGGTGGAAAAGTCTCCTGTAACTGCCTTGCCCGAAGATAAAGGTACACCGGTTCTTAAGGCTACGGTTATTTACATAGTAGATGGGGACACGATCCATGTGCGCCTGGAAAACGGCCGTAAGGAAAAAGTGCGCTTCATTGGCGTAGATACCCCGGAGAGTACTCGCATAGTAGAGCTATACGGGAAAGAGGCGGCAGCTTATACCAGGAAAGAGTTGACTGATAGAACTGTTTACTTGGAACTCGACGTGGCCCAGCGGGATAAATACGGTCGCCTTTTAGCTTACGTATGGCTTATGCCCCCCCGAGAAAACTCCAAGACCGAAGTGCGGAAGGCAATGTTTAACGCGACGTTACTTCTGATTGGCCTGGCTCAGGTAATGACCGTTCCGCCAAATGTAAAGTACGCGGATATATTTGTAGAATTCCAAAAGGAGGCAAGGGAAGCGGAAAAAGGGCTTTGGGGAACCATAAAGACACCGGCGCCTGTTTCTATTTCCAATAAGGCAAGCACCGAAACAAAATATATCGGTAATTCCAACTCTAAAAAATTCCACCGGCCTGACTGTCAATGGGCCCAAAAAATAGCGCCGCGAAACAGGGTGGAGTTTGGGAAGCGGGAGGAAGCAATAAAGGCAGGGTATCAACCATGTAAAACATGCAAACCGTAAAATGAACAAACAGGGTAAGATAAAAGTTTAATTGGAAAGCACGAATATTTTTTATTATAATAAGATTTAAGATAATAAATTCGCTCGTAAAATGGAGGGTTGAAAAATTGTACGGTTGTTGTAACCTTGACCTTTGGACCGCAGAAAAAGTAAAAGAAATATGTAAGGTTATCGGCATGAATTACGGAGAAAGTTTAACGCAAAAAGTAAGGGCAAAGGCGGTAGCAACTCTAGCCGCCGAGTCACTGGACATTTTACAAGAAAATGATGTTTATGCACTGTTTGATTTTCTTTTAGCTCAAATTCAAAGCCGAAAAGAATACCCATTGGCTGAAGAATTAACCGAAAAAGAAATAATTACTAGCTGGCTGGTAATTGGTTTAATTAATATTTTAGTAGATACCGGCCTGGTTGACCAAAAGGATTTTTCATTTATATTTAACCGAGGAGAGAAAAAAACATATGCGGCCTGGCAAAAAGTAGGCTCTTTAAAAAAAGAACTTTTAGCTTATTTTAAACCAGAAGCTTCCTTGACACAGGATAAATTTTTGCTTGTAAAACCATTTTTCGAACAGGCCTTACGCTTTATTAGTTTTGAAGCCTAGGACTTCCAGTCTTGACTTTTAGGGGGGAATTGTAGCATAATAAATTTGTTAGGCGGGGCGTAGCTCAGTTTGGCAGAGCGCACGGTTCGGGACCGTG
>DMDI01000188.1:1811-3479 GCA_003445555.1 Desulfotomaculum sp.
AGAGCGCACGGTTCGGGACCGTGAGGTCGCACGTTCAAATCGTGTCGCCCCGACCATTATTTTTAGGGAGGGGTTTATTTGAAACTTTTAATCATGGGCCCACCGGGTGCCGGTAAGGGAACGCAAGCCGAGGGACTGGTAAAAGAATTTAACCTTGTCCATGTGTCTACCGGGGATATGTTCCGGGAGGCAATTAAGGCAGGGACCGAAATGGGCAGAAGAGCCAAAGAGTACATGGACAAAGGGGAACTGGTACCCGACGAAGTTGTGGTGGGAATGGTGAAAGAACGTTTATCCCAGGGTGATTGTCAAGAAAAAGGTTTTTTACTTGACGGTTTTCCCCGGACTTTACCGCAGGCTGTTGCCTTGGATGAAGTGATTGAAGCCTTAAAGATTAAATTAAACGGGGTAGTTAACATTGACGTTCCCCGGGAAAGACTTATGGCCCGGTTAACGGGACGACGGATTTGCCGCAATTGCGGATCAAGCTATCATATTTTATTTAATCCCCCTCAGCAGGAAGGAAAATGCGATAATTGTGGCGGGGAATTATATCAGCGTAGCGATGATAATGAAGAGGCTGTTTCTAACCGCTTGGATGTTTACGAAAATCAAACCCAGCCATTGATTGAATATTATATACAAAAGGAACTGCTTAAAAATATTAACGGAGACCAGGAAATTAATAAAGTATTAACTGAAGTTATCACCAGTATAAAGGCTACTTCCAATATTTCAGATTATGATGATTCTCTCCCCTCTTGTTGCTAAATGAGCAGATTAGAAGATTGCCTTGATTAAAATGATTTAGTTATTTTTAATTAATCAATAATAGAAGTTACTAATAAGGTGATTATTTGTGCGCCAGGAAATTCCTCAGGTAGATTTTGCTATAATTGGCGGTTCAGGAACATACGGAAGTAACTTTCCGGAAGACTTGAATTTTCCTGGCTTAAAGATACTGAAAAGTAATCTGTTTTTTGATACTCCATACGGAGAGAGCCCGCGGTTTAAGTTGTTTATTTTTGAAGACAAAAAAGTACTTCACGTTAAAATCCACGGGTGGCGAAAAGGAGTTAAGCGGGGACAAGCTTCACTCCAGTTATTCTGGGTGCTAAAGAAAGCAGGAGTGAAAAAGGTTATTGCCGAAGGCGGCGTGGGCTCTATAAACCATCTTTTAAACCCGTATGACCTGGTTGTATCTTCTGACTACCTGGATTTTTCTTTGCGTAAAGATATTGAGTTAAGCAGCGATTATCTTTTGGCTATGCGTCAGGCTGTTTGTCCGCAAATCAGAAGTAACTTGATCAAAGCTGCCCGGTTAGGTAATGTGGATGGAACAGGACGTGTTTTTGAGCGCGGCATATACGCGGTTACCGACGGCCGTCACTTTGAAAGCCCGGCGGAAATTGTCATGTTGGGGCGCTTAGGGGCCGATATAGTGGGGCAAAGTATGTGTCCGGAAGTATACCTGGCCAGAGAAATAGCTGCTTGTTACGCCCGAATAGATATAGTCGTCAATTATGCCGAAGGGGTGGTTGAAGATTGGCAGCATGATACGTTAAGTAAAATATTTCATCAGGAAGCCCCGCAGATGGGAAAAATACTGCTATACGCCTTAAGTAATATAAAGCTTGACCAGGAATGCAATTGTCCTCAACTACGTTA
>DMDI01000193.1 GCA_003445555.1 Desulfotomaculum sp.
GAGGAGCGGACAATATTACCGTAATTTTAGTGGCGGTGGATTAATAAATGTCGGTCACAGCACGCTTAAAAGAAAGAATCCTTCTTTTGATCGCCAGCACTTATTTTTTAACTGGCGCGGGAACAATTTTTTTAGTCAGGCCGGGTGATAATAAAGGATTATTTTTAACCGGAGCAGGAGTTTTAATCCTTGCCTTCTTCGTTCTTAGTTACCTGTGGCAGCGTCTTGATTTTAACGGTAACCAATATTTATTACCTCTGGTAGCTATCTTTTCCTATACCGGTTTAATTTTTCTCTACCGGTTGAACCAGACTTACGCTTTACGTCAGTTTATCTGGTTATTAGTTGGTTTAGCAATAGTTGCCTTTATAACTTGTTTCTTACGAAATTACAATTTCTTAGCCGATTATAAATATATCTATGCCGTTTTCGGAATAATAGGATTAGTTTTACCCATTTTCTGGGGAACAGAACAAGGGGGCGCGAAGAGCTGGCTTGACTTAGGTCTTTTCCATATTCAAACCTCCGAATTTGTAAAAATCTTGCTTGTTTTATTTTTAGCTTCTTTTTTAGCTGAAAACAGGTTAATTTTAACCAAAGGTACCCGTAATTTTTATGGTTTTACTATGCCTGGACCCCAGGAGTGGGGACCTTTAATGGTAATGTGGGCCATTTCCTTGCTTTTATTAATTTTTCAAAAAGATCTGGGAGGAGCGCTTATTTATTTCAGCACCTTTTTAGTCATGGTTTACGTGGCTACAGCCCGGGCTATTTATACCATTAGCGGGGCAGGTCTCTTTTTAATAGGAACAACACTTTGTTATCATTATTTTGAACACATTCGTTGGCGAATAGAAGTATGGCTTAACCCCTGGTCATACGCTGATACCACCGGTTACCAGGTACTCCAGTCACTCTTTGCCCTAAGCGCCGGAGGCTTTACAGGCACCGGGTTAGGTAATGGTTTCCCTAATTTTATCCCGGCCGTCCATACGGACTTTATTTTTGCGGCAATCACTGAAGAAATGGGGTTATTAGGCGGAATAGGGATTATAATTTTATATTTGTTATTTCTTTACGGCGGTTTTCAACTAGCCATAAAAGCAAAAGATGAATTTGCTGCTTTGTTAGCCAGCGGCTTAACTGCCTTAATAGGCTTACAAACCTTTGTTATAATTGCTGGAGTAACAAAACTTTTACCTTTAACCGGCATAACCCTTCCTTTTATCAGTTATGGAGGCAGCTCCTTAGTGGCAAATTTTATTATTTTGGGTTTATTACTGGTAGTTTCCCAAGAATACCCGGAGAGGTCTAGAAGTGGTTAATGGCTGTTAATATTCGGAAGCTGGCTTATTTTCTAACCGGTCTTTTTGTAGTTTTAATTATTTATTTATTTTACCTTAACCTCTGGCAGGGGCCCGTTTTAGCCAACCACCCGTACAATAAAAGGGCTGCCGCTCAAGAGGCCATGGTTCAACGCGGTACAATTTCCGATTGTCACGGGGTGGTGCTGGCCAAAACCGTTACTCAAGGGGGGCTTAAAAAACGTATTTATCCGCAAGGAGAAGATTTTGCCCCTTTAATCGGATTTATCTCTTTACGATACGGACATACCGGTTTAGAGTCAGTTTATAACCAGGAGCTTTTAGGAATAAATAGGGTTAGTAAGTTGAAAAATTTTATTAACCGGCTGGAGCGCCGCCCATTGGCAGGTAACAGTTTAATTCTTACTTTAGATGCTAATTTACAGCACTTAGCCCGGCAATTATTAAATAACCAACGGGGGGCTATAGTCGCTCTTGAGCCTAAAACAGGGGCGATACTTGCTTTAGCCAGTGCCCCTGGATACGACCCTAATACTATTGATACTGAATTTGATCTTTTAAAAAAAGACCCGGCTGCTCCTTTTTTAAACCGGGCTACCCAGGGAGTTTACCCTCCTGGTTCCGCCTTTAAAATTATTACCCTTGCGGGAGCGTTGACTTATGCTCCTGAGGCAGTGCAGGGAACATATAATTGCACTGGCAGTATTATGGCAGAAGGGTTTCGCCTAACCGACCATAGCGTTCACGGAGAAGTTTATTTTCAACAAGCCTTAGCTGTTTCTTGTAACACTTATTTTGCCCGTTTAGGCTTAGCTCTGGGTCAGAATAAATTTTACCAGAACGCCCTTTCTTTTGGGTTTAACCAAAATCCAGGAGAGGGAGATAAATTATGGCAAGATATTTATATACCCGGGAAAGTGCCTTTACCCGGTCAAATGAGCAAACCTGAACTGGCCAGCAGTGCCATTGGTCAGGGGCAAATTACAGTTAACCCGTTACAAATGGCTTTAGCAACAGCCGGTATAGCCAACGCAGGGGTAATTATGAAGCCTTATCTTTTAAGTGAAGTACGGTTTCCAAACGGAGGAACTTTAGAAAAAATTACTCCTAAAAGATGGAAAACAGCAACTACCCCATTAGCAGCCGGCTTTGTTAACGAAGCTATGCAGGCGGCAGTAGAACACGGCACGGGACAAGCAGCGGCTATTCCAGGTTTAAAAGTAGCGGGCAAGACTGGTTCAGCCCAAAATCCGCAAGGGAAAACCCACGCTTGGTTTATTGGGTTCGCTCCGGCGGAAAATCCGCGGGTAGTAGTAGCGGCAGTCGTGGAGCAAAAAGGCGCAGGAGGAGTAATAGCTGCTCCTATAGCCAGGGAAATATTAAGAGCCGCTCTTATTAACCCTTAGTTTTAGAAAGAAGGAAATGAAATGACGGGGAAAATATTAGGCAACCGATACGAAATTTTAGAGCAATTAGGAAGTGGAGGAACGGCCCTCGTTTATAAGGGTCAGGACAAACTGCTGCACCGCCTGGTAACTATAAAAATATTACGTTCTGAATTTACTTCGGACCAGGATTTTATCCGCCGGTTTCAGCAGGAGGCCCGGGCTGTAGCCAGGTTGTCTCATCCTAACATAGTTAATATTTACGATGTCGGGCAGGAAGATGATATCTATTATTTAATCATGGAATACGTTAACGGTGAAGATTTAAAAACAGTTTTGAAGCGTGAGGAAAGCCTGCCCTTTTACCAGGCTGTCCAAATCGCCCTTCAGGTTTGTGCGGCACTGGAGCACGCTCACGAAAACAATATTGTTCACCAAGACATAAAACCACATAATATTTTAATCACCCCCAACGGTAAGGCTAAATTAACAGATTTTGGTATTGCCCATGATATTACCACCACTATAGTCACGCCTACCGGTAAAGAGACAATAATGGGAACAGCCCACTATCTTTCCCCCGAACAAGTACGCGGTGAGCCGGCCACTCCCAAGTCCGATTTATATGCTTTAGGAGTTACTCTTTACGAAATGCTTACAGGAAAGGTGCCCTATACCAGTGATAATTTAATTGCCGTGGCGGTAAAACATCTTCAAGATGAGCCTCTCCCGCCTTCCCAAATTAACCCTTTGGTCAATTTCCAATTAGAACAAGTAATTTTGCAGGCTATGGAAAAAGACCCGGCCCGGCGTTTTTCCAGCGCCAAAGAAATGGCTTTATACTTAGCCAAGACCCTGCCCGATTCAGAGGAAGCTACCCGTCTTATCCCTAAAGACGAATTTGCCACCAGACTATTATCGCCCCAATTAAATAAAACAAAAAGGGATTTAAAGGCAAAAACTAAAAATAGCAGGCCTATTTTACGGTGGCTAGCCGTAATTTTTACGCTTATTGTTTTATTAGGCGGCGGGGCGTACGCTTTTAACCGTTACTTTAATGTCCCTGAAATTAAGGTTCCTGACTTAAAAAATAAAAACCTGCAGGAAGCCGCGACTTTGTTAAATGAGCGCGATTTACAATATACGGTACGGCAAGAATATAACGATAT
>DMDI01000165.1 GCA_003445555.1 Desulfotomaculum sp.
GCGGATCCATCTAATTATTGTTATGTATGAGAGACGATGAGGATTGATGAGGATTAAGGTAGTAACCAAAGACCATATAGACGGTATCAAACCCTTGTGGGAAAACCTCAACGCCCATCACTTGTCCAGGTCAACCTACTTTAAAGACCATTTCTCGACACTCACATTCGAAAAGCGGATGGATGACCTAAGCAAGAGAGGACGTTTCATCGGGTTCATAGTAGAAGACAACGACCAAAATCTCGGTTACTGTATTGCCACGGTAGACGGACCCATTGGAGAAATTGACTCCATATTCGTTGACGAGCCGCACAGAGGAAAAGGTGTGGGTGAAAAACTAATGTCTCTCGCTCTCGAATGGCTTGAGGGACAGAAGTGTGAAACCGTAAGGGTATCGATTGCAGAAGGTAACGAAAACGTGCTGGGTTTCTACAGAAGATTCGGCTTTGCAGAGAGATTCATCGTGATGCAAAAATGCATAACCAGCTAATGCAGCGGACAGCTTTCAGCCGCCGCTGATCAGCATGTTATGCCCCATTATTGAAAGGAGATCAAAGAGATGATAACTGTACCCAGCCAGCGAAAAAAGATGAAAGGGGTCAACTTCGTGGTGGATGAAAGAAACGAAAAGAAAGCTGTTATAATTGACCTAAAAAGGCACCGCGATATTTGGAGGATTTCTACGATATTTTATTGACAAAAGAGAGAGAGAAGGAGCCGCGCGAAACGCTGGAAGAAGTTCGAAAGCGAGTGCTTGAGAGACGATAGCTGTATGCCGCTGGCGGCGACTTTTGTATGCTGCCAAATTCAATTCGGTGAATAGGGTGGTACATATGGCGGATAACTCAGTCATCATCATTGGGGCCGGGTTCGCGGGGCTTTCGGCCGGGGTCTATGCTCAAATGAATGGTTACCGCACGCAAATCTATGAAATGCACGGCCTGCCAGGTGGCTTGTGCACGGCCTGGAAACGCAAGGGGTACACCATTGACGGCTGTATCCACTGGCTGGTGGGCTCCTCACCCCGGAGCGGCATGTACCGCTACTGGGAGGAAGTCGGCATTGCCCGGGGGCGCGAGTTCATCAACATGGACGAATACATGCGTTACGAGAGCGCCGATGGGCGCACCCTCATCCTCTACACGGACGTGGACAGGCTGGAAAAGCACCTGCTGGAGTTTTCGCCGCAAGACGCCGGGCCCATTCACGATTTCATCCAAGGTATCCGGATGTGTCTCGACTTTGACCAGCCCTCCGAATCAGACCCGCTGTTCAAACGCCTGCGAAAAGGTCTCAAAATGTTGCAGTTTCTGGCGACCAAAGGAAGAGAAATGAAGAAGTGGATGAAGATCTCCGCCGCGGAATTTGTCACGCGCTTCAAAGACCCGGTGCTCCGCGAAGCGCTGCGGGAAATGTGGTTTCCAGATTTCTCGATGTTCTTTATGCTCTTCACCTTTGCCTTTATGCATAACAGGAATGCGGGTTACCCCATCGGCGGTTCCTTGCCCATGTCGCTGGCAATGGCCAAGCACTACACTGACCTGGGGGGAGTAATCCATTACGATAGGCGGGTGGATAAAATTCTGGTGGAAGAAGATAAGGCGGTAGGCATCCGCCTGGCGGATGGAAGTGAGCACCGCTCCGGGTGGGTGATCTCCGCGGCGGATGGGTATACCACCATCTTTAAAATGCTGGAAGGGAAATACGGGGATGAAAAGACACGCGGGCCTTACGAGAAATGGCCCGTTTTTCCGCCGCTGTTGTTCGTGGGAGTGGGGGTTAACCGCTCTTTTGCCAATGAGCCCCAAACGGTCTCCGGAGTGAGTTTCCCCTTGCGCCGGCCGACGGAAATCGGGGATGCGGTGTGGGACAGAATAACGGTTCACATTTATAATTACGATCTGACATTGGCGCCGGCTGGCAAGACCAGCTTGGTGGTGATGATGCCCAGCAGTTACGAGTATTGGAAAGAGCTGGCACAGGATCGAGCGGCCTACCAGGAGAAGAAAGACCAAGTGGCACGCACGGTGGTGGAACTGCTGGACCAGCGCTTCAATGGTATCTCCCGGCAGGTGGAGATGGTGGATGTGGCGACGCCGTTGACTTTCGAGCGCTACACAGGTAACTGGAAAGGCAGTTTTGAGGGTTGGCTCCTCACGCCGCAGAACTCTTTTACCGTGATGAACCGCATGCGCCAGACCCTGCCCGGCCTGTAGAACTTCTATATGTGCGGACAGTGGGTCGAGCCGGGCGGCGGACTTCCGCCCAGTGTCATGTCCGGCCGCCGGGTGGTGCAAACGCTGTGCAAACAGGACGGGAAGAAATTCCAGACCACTGTAGCGTAGGTTAATGAGTTTTATCATTCACAGTTGGCAATGATTGGCAAACAGAGAGCAGCCTGAAAAGGAGTTGTTTATGAATTCCCTTCTAGAGTTTGACAAATGCATTTTCACCTGGATCAATACTGGCTGGTCCAATTCTGTACTTGACCTAGTGATGCCCTGGATAAGCCACTTAGCCGATCCAACTATTGTTTGGCTATGGGTTATCTTTATCGGCCTGCTAGCTGGTTGGCAGTTTGCCCGCTCTACTAGGCCCAACCTAGGTAGCAGGCAACAACGCACACTCATTATGAAAGCAGGTTTATTCTTTTGCCTTTATATAGCTTTGATTTACGGAGTTAATGCTGGAGTATGCAATGGCCTCAAACATTTATTTATCCGTACAAGACCATTCGTACAACAAACTGTTATACTTTGAGTGTCCCCAACAATCGCCTCGAATCTGCAAAATGACAGTTCCTTTCCCTCCGGTCACGCCACTAATGCCTTTATGGTTGCAGCACTCTTTGCTGAGAGGCTTCGGAAAAAACGCTTTGCTTTTTATTTTTATGGCCTGGCCACCCTGATTGCATTGAGTCGGATTTACTTGGGCGTTCATTACCCCAGCGATGTAGTTATGGGTAGTTGCTTGGGATTAACCACGGGCTGACCCCCTAAAATTGGACAATAAATCTTCTTTTCTAATCATTTCACAAAATCTCTATTCAAGTCTTACCATAATAAGCTATTAACATCACTCCCTTTTAATATTAAACTCTAACTGGATTTAACTTCATAAGATTATTTCTTAGTAATTGATAGCATTCATACGGTGCAAGATATTTGACGCCTGAATGAATTCGTGCCTTATTATAAAACCGGATGAACTTATCAACAGTTTCATAGGCTTCCTCATAATTTAAAAACTCATGTTGTGATAGGCATTCCCCTTCTAAGATGGCGTTAAATGATTCAATATGAGCATTTAGATTCGGTGTTTTAAAAGGTATCCGTTCATGCTCTACGTTTAGTTTGGTACACACCTCCTCAAAAAGATTGCATATAAACTGTGGCCCATTATCGGACCTTATTACTGGCTTTTGTTTTTCAATATACAGCTGGCGCTTAAAAAGACAATTCTTCAGGGTTGTAACAGCATCTTTTGCTTCACAGGATAACCCTATATAATAATCAATAATGCAACGGTCATAAACATCAATAACTGGCATGATAAAGAAGAACCTGTCCTCACCAGCAATATAACCATATTTAACATCTGTTTCCCATAGTTGATTGAAAGTAGTAACAAGCCGATTTCTAGCTAATTTTCTGGGATATTTTCTTTTCACCTTTCTTTGTGGCTTTAAAATATCTAACTCTTTACATAAACGGTAAACTTTCTTCTTGTTGATCTTAAGATTAAATTTCTTTTTTAAGCAGTAAGTTAGTTTTAAGTATCCATAGGCAAAACCCTCGCCCACGATTAATTCACATAGCCATTCTTTTACTTGTTCATTGCTAACAATCTTGTTATCTTTGGTTACTGTATAACAGGATTTAGGCCGACCACCATAACCAATTCGAGTAATTATCTTGCTATGATTTTTTAATTTACACAGGTTGTAGTAATAGGTAGAACGGCTGATTCTTAAAATTCTTAATACCAAAGAGATTTTATACCCTAAAGATATCCACTTTTGAGCAATTTCTATTTTATCAGCAAGTGTGGGTTTGTTTTTTTTACCAGGTCACGAAGTATAGCAATCTCTAAATCTTTTTCACGAAAGTCAATTTTTTTAGTTTTTCATTTTGCCTTAAGCAACTGTTTTATGCTCTTTAAGAGAACACAAATTTCCTTTTGTTTCTAATTGTTCTTTTCTTGGATAAAAAGTACCATATTTTTTATAATTTTTCACCCAGCGATTAACCAGGCTGGAGGCAATGTCATGCTTTCTGGATACAATAGAGTTATTACCTGTTTCCATTGCTTCTTTAACAATTTGCATTTTCATCTTCTTTTGTATATTGCTTTTTAGTCAATTAAACCATCCCCCTATTTTTAATTTACCAGATTTAAGTCTATCTGTCCAATCTGGTTAGGGGGCTAAATAGAAACCATACTGCGAGACCAGGTTAAAGCTGGCCGGGGTTAACGAAGAAATCTTTACAGCGCCGGCGTTAGAGGCCATGTATTCAGTCACAAATGGACTCCCCCGCCTGGTAAACAATCTCGCCACAGCCTGTCTTTGTACGCCTGCAACCATAAGCAAAGGCTCGTGGATGAGGAAACGGTTTACCAGGCCCAGGAGGAGATAGATCCTTAATATGCAAAACTCAAACTTTTCTGTTGCCGGTAAAGACGATAACAGCGGTCATGGCAGTGTGGTTTTTATACCGTGCGGCAAGTTGAAAGACCACCCTCTGCGCCTGAATAATTATGATGAGATGTATGTGCGGGAGTTGGAGATTTCCATCTCCTGCCACGGACTTTTTAATCCTCTGCTGGTCAGACCGGCAAGTGATGGGTATTTTGAAATTCTATCCGGGCACTACCGGCTGCGAGCTGTATTAAGGCTAGGGTGGCAAAGTTGCCCGGAAACGATCATTGATTGTGACGACATTGCGGCCAAAGCGCTTTTGCTGACCTCAAATTCTTCTCAGCGGCATTTTACTGCTATTGAAGAGGGTTTGATAATCCGTAATTTGCATGAGTATGATGGTTTGGAGTTGGACGGTATCGGTAAGCTTTTCAATAAGTCTAAAAGCTGGGTCAGCCGCCGGTTGTCTCTGGTATTGAATCTGGAGGAAAGCGTGCAGGCTGATGTGCAAAGGGGCCTTTTGAAAGCGCGCGCCGCCCAGGAAAATTGCCTTATTGCCCCGGGGCAATCAGCGAGAGTTTGCTCAATGTGTTAAAGAGAAAAATTTGAGCAAAGAAGATACTGCTGTTCTGGTGCAGGCTTTAAAGAATTCAGGCTTCGACGGGAATATTTTTGACGACTGCATTAGTGACCCCCGGTCATATCTTCATAATACAAAAAGAAACAACCAGCAGAAAAAGGTTAACACAACGGGAAATGATTCTAACAATATTGACGCCGTAATCAGCGCTGTAACCAGGACAGATTTTACTTTACAACGGCTGATTATCTTCCTGGATCAAAAAATTAACTGCCTCTCTAATGAGGAAATTGCATCTTTTAAAAATGCTTGCGCTAAGTTAAATTTAACCATTGCTGAGTTTTCCGGTAAGTACATGAAGTTAATCTTTAAACGCACCTCGTAAAGCTTTCTACGCTTTACTTTAGGTGGACCCCATTGTCAA
>DMDI01000177.1 GCA_003445555.1 Desulfotomaculum sp.
CCCCCCCTGTTACACGCTTCCCCACCCCAATTGTTGAGGCCGACGTGTTTTTCTCCCCGCCGGACCCCCCCACCAGCAAAAAAATCCCCACTAGTAGAAAGGGGAAATAAACCCGGTAAAAAAAAGACATTATTTTTTTTCTTTAACAAAACAACTTTTTTTCCTTTATGCGAAAAACAAAAGTCCCCGCCGTTATTCTTGAAGTAGGCTTTATTAGTAACCCCCAGGAATTTTTACGGCTGCAAAATCCTGTTTATCAAAGTAAGCTGGCCTGGAGCATTTATGCTGGTATAGTTAAATATTTTTTACCTTCAAAAAACCCAAATACAATAAAAAAATCTATTAATTAGTATTTTAAATTAAAAAAAGTAAGGGTGAAATATATGCCTCAAAAAATATGCCGTATTACTAACCTTTGGAGTCAATGCAACTGGCAAACGAATGAAACAGTGTCCCGGGTAATTATTGAGTCTACCCAATTATTTTCTTACCAAATAGATTACTGTAATCAAAAAAAAGTTATTTTTAATATTTTATCTGCCCGGGCTAGTATGGCCCCGCAAACAATTGAAGTAAGCGATGGTTTAATAGATAAAATCGCTATCCAGCAATTAGTTCATGATGTGGTTGGCGTATATATTTATTTAAATTACCCCATACCCGGTAAAATTTCTTTTCAACCGGGAGTTCCGGCCAGGACAATTCTTTCTTTTGACCGTTTTTTTATCCGGCACCTCTTTCAAAATAAAATCATTGCCCTTGACCCTGGTCACGGTGGTAATGATTACGGTGGTCGTGGCCCGGTAAGTTTAATTGAAAAAGACGTGGTATTTACCATGACCAAAAAGTTAAAGGATTTGCTGGAGCAAAACAAAGCCCGGGTTTTACTAACCCGGGAAACTGACCAAAACGTTCCTCTGGCTCACCGTTTTCTACTGGCCAAAAATTTTGCCGCTAATGCTTTTATTAGCTTTCATGTTTATCACGGTACCAGTCCAAAAGTTAGCGGCCTGGCCCTAAAATATAACCCGCGGGCGGAAAATAATTTTTTCTTAGCCCAATGTGTATATACTGAGTTGGCGCGAAAAATCAAAAGGCCTTTACGGGGGATTAAAGTAGACCAGCAATTATGTTACCTGGAAAATACTCCGGGTATTATTGTGGAGCCGGTAGCCATTTCCAACTGGACCGAGGAAGGCCTGTTGCGTAATCCTACTTTTTACGAAAAAATTGCTTTTGGTGTTTTTAATGGTTTAAGGAAATTTTTTTCATCTTAGCTTAGTGTTAATTAATCCAATTTAAAACCATTCCTTAATAAAAAAAGGCTTAAAGCCCAAATAATCGGCACTGGCAAGATAAAAGTTAATTCCCCAGGCTTTATCGGGCAGGCGGTAACGTTTGGCCTCATCGTGAAGGTGCGCGTAAACAACTGTAGATACGGCGTATTTTTGCAATACCTCAATAAAATGGTTAAATTCATGTTTTTCACTAGTAGGCATATAATGCATTAAAACTATAATTTCTTTAACGGGTAATTTTATGCTCTTAAGGGAATTTTCTAGCCGGATTACCTCCCGGCGATAAATTTTCCCGTCCTTTTCTTGAAAATACGCCGCGCCAGGACAAGTCCAACCCCGGGTACCACAAAGAGCCAATCCCTTAATCCAGACGTGGTCATTTTGAATTAAAAAGACATTAGGAGGAAGAACGGCCCGAACACGGCTGATACTTTGCCACCAATAATCATGGTTGCCCTGCACCCCAACAATTTTTCCGGGCAGCAGATCCAAAAAACCAAAATCGCTTTTTGCCTCTTCCAAGCGCATGGCCCAGGAAATATCCCCCGGTACCAACACTAAGTCTTCCGGCTGCACTATTTTAATCCAGTTTTCGTAAATTAACCGGGCATGGTTGGTCCAGACAGGGTTTATTTCCCCCATTGGTTTATACTCGGCGGCCTCGGCCCAAAGCCCAGGCACAGGAAGCTTTATAAACGAGAGGTGCAGGTCGCCAAGGGCGTATATTTTCACTTCCTTTTTATCCCCGGCCAACGGCCAGCATTTTATTTACGGCGGTTATGGCCCGGGCGCGGATTTCGGGAGAAACCTTTACTTCAAAGACCGTCTCTTCTAAAGAGTAAATAATTTTTTCCAGGGTAATTAGCTTCATATTTGGGCAAACAGCTTGTTCGGAAACAGGAATAAACCTTTTATCCGGATTTTCCTTTCTTAAGCGGTGGATAATCCCAATTTCTGTTCCGACGATAATTTCTTTAGCCTGACTGGTTTGGGCGTACCGGCATAATCCACCGGTGCTTAATACTTCGTCGGCCAGGGCAATTACTTCCGGTCTGCATTCCGGATGCACTACTACCCTGGCTAAAGGATAATCTTGTTTTAATTTTTCAATATGGTCAGGTAAAATTCTGGCGTGGGTAGGGCAGTAACCGGGCCAAAAAATCATTTTTTTACCTGTTTTAGCGGCTACATATTGACCAAGGTACTGGTCAGGAACAAATAAAATCTCTTCCGCCTCAACGCTTTCCACGATTTTAACCGCGTTAGCCGAAGTACAGCAAACATCCGCCTCGGCCTTTACCGCCGCCGAAGAATTAATATAACATACTACCGCCGCTTTAGGATGCTCTTTCTTTTTTTGCCTTAGTTTTTCCGCGGTAATCATATCAGCCATGGGGCAGCCGGCGTTTAAATCGGGAAGTAAAACCAGTTTGTCGGGACAAAGAATAGAGGCTGTTTCCGCCATAAAATGAACGCCGCAAAAAACAATCACTTCAGCCTTTGTTTGGGCCGCCCTTTGACTTAATTCTAAAGAATCACCCACGAAATCTGCTGCATCCTGTACTTCTCCCAACTGGTAGTTATGAGCCAGGATAATGGCCTTTTTTTGTTCCTTAAGCCGACTTATTTTTTCTTTCAACTTATTTTGCATTATCTTCTCCCGGTCAATTAATTTTGTTTTTCTCAAAAAATTACTACGAAATAAAGGTTTTGTCAATACGCTTAAAATCTTAATGTTTAAAACCTTAACGCAGAACAATTTACCAAGTCTCTAAAAATTAAAACCTTCTTTTGTAAAAAGCTCTATACAAACGTCCGCCACTTTAGAATCGTACAAAAGACCCTTATTTTGTGAAATTTCCTCCATGGCCGTATTTATACCAAGAGCCGGCCGGTATGGCCGGTGAGAAGACATAGCTTCGACCACATCAGCTACGGCTAAAATTCTGGCTTCTAAAAGAATGTCTTTTTCTGAAAGACCTGAAGGATAGCCAGAACTATTAATCCTTTCGTGATGCTGATATACAATTTGGGCAATTGGCCAGGGAAATTCTACCGCTTTCAAGATGTTATAACCAACCAGGGGGTGAGTCTTAATCAAACTGAATTCGATATCAGTTATCTGGCCGGGTTTACTGAGTATCTCGGCCGGAATATTTATTTTACCAATATCGTGAATAGCCGCGGCTACTTCGATGGCTTCAATTTGTTCTTCCGGCAAACCCATTTCCTCGGCTATCATCTTAGCCAGCCTGGATACCCGTTGTTGGTGCCCGGCTGTATGTGGGTCCCTTGTTTCAACTATCAATGCCATAGCCTTGATAACCCCTTCCGTAACCTTTTGCAATTTTTTCAGGTTTAGCCTAAGTTCTTTTTCGGCTTGCTTGCGCTCAGTGATGTCCCTACCTATTCCAGTAACACCAAGCACGTTTTCCTGCTCATCCTTCAGCAAAGCGCCGGTCCATTCGTAAGGGATTGCTTTTTTATCTTTCCTGAGTAGTGGTATTTCCGCCTTAACCTGGCCTTTTTCTAGTACCTCCTCAATTGCCCTGATTGCAGTTATCCTGTTTTCTCCCCCGGCAAAAAATTCTATCACTGACCTGCCATTTAATTCGTCGCTTGAAAGGCCCGTAGCCATTTCTAACTTTTTGTTCCATTTAACCAAGTTCATGTTCAGGTCAAACAGGTAAATAATATCTGAAACGGTTTCCATGATAACTTCTCTTTCTCTTAGCGCCACGGCCAGTTCTTTTTCCGTTCGCTTAGACTCAGTGATGTCTGTTAACATTCCAAACCTTACGTATTGACCATCCATCCACTTTATCATTTTATTGATTCTGTTATAATAAGTGTTATGCAATGGATTGAAATGCACAGACTTTTTTGTTTTGCCTCTTTCTTTCAAAAGCATTTCGTTAGCACAAAATTCACAAGGAGATTCTAGGCCATAATATTCTTTGTAACAAGTACCCCCAACAAGATTCTTTTTATATAGGGCGTTTATAGCCTTATTGGCGTACAATATTTTATATGTTTTAGGGTCAATGACGTTAACCAATTCGTTAAGGCTGTCAAACACCGACTTGATCTGTTTCCTCTCAAACTGCAATTTCTTTTCCACTCGCCTGCGCTGAATTTCTAATTTTTTTAGCTCACTAATCTGCCGGCGCATTTCTACCAATTCATTTAAAAGTT
>DMDI01000128.1 GCA_003445555.1 Desulfotomaculum sp.
TGATGGCGGTAATTAAGGGTCTGGAGGGGTTAAAAAAACCCTGTCGGATCAATCTATACTCTGACAGTCAGTACATTGTTAAGGCCATGACCTTGGGTTGGGCTAAGAACTGGCAAAAAAACAACTGGTTACGGTCAAGCAAAAAACCGGCCAAAAATATTGACCTTTGGCAAAAAGTTCTCTCTTTGGCTCAAAAACACCAGATAAACTGGTTTTGGTTAAAAGGCCACGGTGACAACCCGGATAATAAACGCTGCGACCGGTTAGCGGTGTTGGCCAGTAACGGAGATAGTTTACCTGAGGACGAAGGCTTTAAGCAAAGTGGCCCGTTTTAATTAATTCAAGGCAGCGGGGACAAAGGGTGGGATGCTCTGCATTTAAACCTACCTTTTCGTTATAAATCCAACAGCGGGTACATTTAGCCCCCTTAGTCCGCCGGACAGCCACCACCAGGCCGGGTATATTTTTAGCCGTGGACAGATAAGAGGCCTGTTTTTCCATGGGAAGCAGGTTATTATTGTCAGGACAGGCATCTTGCCCGTCTTTTAATTGGTGCAGGTTTACTTTAGAAACAATGAAAATGGTAGTTAAATTTATTTCTTCCCTCCGCAAAAAGTCATATAATTCGCCCGAGGTATAAAGGGTCACTTCCGCTTCCAGAGAATTACCAATTAATTTTTCTTGGCGAGCCATCTCACATACCATCGTAACTTCTGCCCTAATATTTAATAAACGTTCCCACTTTTGTTCCAGTTCGAGATCCAGGTAGTCTTCCTTTACCTGAGGTAAGTCAGTTAATTGGACACTTGCCGGCTCTCCTTCTTTTTTGGGCAAATAGCGCCAGATTTCTTCGGTGGTAAAGGCTAAAATAGGGGTAAGTATACGTACCAGGACATGTAAGGTTTTATAAAGCACCGTTTGCGCGGCCCGCCGCTCCCGTCCCTGGGCTGGCATGGTATAGAGGCGGTCTTTAATCATATCTAAATAAAGGGCGCTCAGGTCAACTACGCAAAAATTATGAATGGTGTGGTAAACTACATGGTACTCGTAATCGTAATAACCCTTGAGAGCTTTTTGGATTAAACGTTGTAGGCTGACTAAAGCCCAGCGGTCAATTTCGGTTAGTTCTTGATAATTTACCTGGTCTACCGATGGGTTAAAGTCGTAAAGGTTGCTCAGTAAAAAGCGCGCTGTGTTGCGTATTTTCCGGTACGCTTCGGTAACTTGTTTTAAAATATTCGGGGAAACGGCCATATCATCCCGGTAATCAGCGGAGCTAACCCATAGCCGCAGGATATCTGCCCCCATTTGCTTAATCACTTTTAAGGGGTCAACCACATTCCCCAGGGACTTACTCATTTTACGCCCATTTTCGTCAACCACAAAACCATGAGTTAACACGGCTTTATAAGGGGCTTTATTCCGGACGGCTACCGAGGTGGTAAGGGAGCTATTAAACCAGCCGCGGTGCTGGTCGCTTCCCTCCAGGTATAGTTCAGCCGGCCAGTGAAGCTCCGGCCAGGTATCTGGCTGCTCTAAAACGGCTAAGTGGCTTGAGCCGCTGTCAAACCATACGTCCATAATATCTGTTTCCTTGGTAAATTCTTGCGCGGTACACACCGGACAGTTAAAATCTGGCGGAAGGAGTTCTGCCGCTTCTCGCGCAAACCAAACATCCGAACCATATTGGCGAAATAAATTTTGCAGGTGGCTGATGGTTTGGTCGTTGATAACCTCTTTCCCGCAGTGGGCGCAGTAAAAAATAGGAATAGGGACGCCCCAAATCCGTTGGCGTGAAATGCACCAATCGCCCCGGTGAGCAATCATGTTATAAATCCGGTCCCTGCCCCAGCCGGGAATCCAGCGGACTTGCTGGATGGCCTGCAATAATGCCTCCCGAAATTTATCTATGGAAGCAAACCATTGTTCAGTTGCCCGGTAAAGGATTGGTTTTTTGCAACGCCAGCAATGGGGATACTGGTGCTGAATGGTTTCCTGCTTAATCAAAAAAGCGCCCTTTTGCAATTCGGCTATAACCTCCTGATCGGCGTCGGTATAATATCGGCTGCTGAATTTTCCGGCTTCCGCTGTGAAATAACCCCGGTCATCAAGGGGAGACAAAACAGGCAGGTTGTACTGTAGTCCAACCAGATAATCTTCTTCGCCATGTCCCGGGGCAATATGCACACAACCCGTACCGGTATCCAAAGTAACATATTCTCCTAAAACAACGATTGATTCCCGGTCTAAGAAAGGATGGTAGCAAGTTATTCCTTCTAGTTCTTGTCCCCGGAAGACCTGGATTTTCTTTAAGTTTTGTTGCCCGGTTACCTGAGCAAAAGAAGATAAAAGTTCTTCCGCGAGCAAATATTTCTCTTTTTCTTGGGCTATTAAAACATAATTATAATTCGGGTGAAGACATAGGGCTACATTTGAAATTAAAGTCCAGGGGGTGGTAGTCCAGATAACAATACTGGTATTTTCTTCCGGTAATAAGCCCTGACCGTCTTTAACCGGGAATTTTACGTAGATAGCCGGTGATTTTTTATCCTGGTATTCTACCTCTGCTTCGGCCAGCGCAGTTTCGCAGTAAGCGCACCAAAAAACAGGCTTTAGGCCTTTATAAACATAACCCCGCTTTACCATTTCGGCAAAAACTCCTATTTGGACCGCTTCATAATTGGGATGAAGGGTTAAATAAGGTTTTTCCCATTTACCGCCTATGCCCAACCGTTTAAATTCTTCACGCTGGATATTCACAAATTTTAAAGCGAACTCCCGGCATTTTTGCCTGAATTCAACTGGATTCATGGCCCGGCGGTCTAAACCCAACTCTTTAATGGCCTGCTGCTCAATAGGCAATCCGTGAGTATCCCAACCCGGCACATAAGGAGCATCATTTCCGGCCATGGAGTTGTACTTAACAATAATGTCTTTAAGAATTTTATTTAAAGTGGTGCCCAGGTGTATATGCCCGTTGGCGTAAGGCGGCCCGTCATGCAAAACAAATTTGGGACGGCCGGCATTTTTCTGTTGGACCATGCGGTAAAGGTCAATTTCTTCCCAAAATTTTAAAATTTCTGGTTCTCTTTCGGGTAAATTAGCCCGCATAGGAAATTCAGTTTTAGGTAAATTTAAAGTTTTACTGTAATCCACTATTTAAACACCTCTTATGTTTTTAAGCTTAATTCCTAATTTATATTTATTAAAAGGTCTAAGATTTGCTGCTGGTTAACCCCGGTTATTTTAATTAGTTTTTCCCGGCTGCGGATCCCCTTAATTATATTTACGGCGGATTTAGAAACCTTTAATTTTTGGGCCAGGAAAGAGCAACAGGTTTCATTGGCTTTTCCTTCCACGGGTAAAGCAGCTACTTTTATATGCAAGGCATCGGCCCACAAGCCGGCTAATTGATTTTTCTTAGCTTTAAAGCTTATCCAGACTTTAAATATTACTCCATTTTTATCTTCCTGGATATACAACATAAAAACATATCTTCTCCCTGGCAAGAGAGGTTAAACTTAACGCCCCCTATTTAGCTGATTTAGACATGTATGGGCAAAGTAAGAACTAAATTAATTATTAAACGGCGGATGATATCTAAAATGAAAAAGGCCACTATAGGAGAAAAATCAAACATTCCTACCGGAGGGATGACCCGCCGGAATAATCTTAAATAAGGCTCGGTACATTCATATATAAATTTAAAAAAGGGATTGTAAGAGGTAAATTTAACGTAAGACATGATAATCCGGAGAATAAGCAAACATTCATAAACAAAAAATAATATTTCTATAATTTTAATAAGGCTCATTTTTTCCTCACTTATCCGCCTGTCTGGCAGGCCGTTTCGAGGTTCGAGGTTCGAGAAAAGCGAGAGATCCAGTTCTAGGTTTTTCTTCCTCTGATAGACTATCCTCCTGCGGGCCTGACGGACAGGTTATTTTCCCAGTTCACGCGACCGGACAGTCGCTTTTTCCACGGCCCGCATTATTATTGCCCGCAAGCTTCCTTCTTCCAGAGAAAATAAGCCGGCGGCGGTTGTACCGCCTGGGGTGATAACTTTATCTTTTAGTTTAGCAGGATGCTCTCCTGTTTCTAAAACCATTTTGGCTGCTCCCAACATGGTTTGGGCGCTTAAAATTAAAGCTTCTTCTTTAGGCAAACCCAAGCGAACGCCGGCGGAAGCAAAGGATTCCATAATAAGGTACATATAGGCCGGTCCGCTACCACTTAAGCCCGTAACAACGTCCATTAAACTTTCTGGTACCTCAACAAATTTTCCGGTAGACTCAAAAATTACTTTTACTCTTTCTTTATCTTTGTCTTGAGCGTGAGTTCCTAAACAATAAGCGCACGCGCCTTCTCCTACCAAAACAGTGGCATTTGGCATTACCCGTACTACGGCCCTGGGTTCAGGCATAAATTGAGCAAAAAAGCCGGTAGTAATTCCGGCCGCAAGAGAAATTAGGGTTTGATCAGCCCTTATTTCCGGGCCAATTTCAAGCATAACATCTTCTACTACGGCTGGCTTTACGGCCAAGATAATAATATCACAATTTTTAACCAGGTCAAAATTATTTCTCACCGGGTTAATCCCTAATTTTTGGCTTAGGTAAGTAAGCCGGCTATTTTTAATCTCACTTACAAAAAAGGCTTGGGGGCTAAGGCCGCTTCTTATCAAGCCGGTAAGGATTGCTTCAGCTATCGCCCCTCCGCCTACAAAACCCAAGTTAAGTTTAGTTAGCGGCAAAAAAACACTCCTTTTTTATTGAACTTTCATCCAGGAAAATAACTCGCCTTCCTTAATTTGTTCTTTAAATTCACTATTAATTTCTATATTGCTGGGTACAAAAAGAAAAATACCGTTTCCAACCCTCTGCATGTTTCCGTTTAAGGCGTAAGCGGTACCGCACATAAAATCTACTATCCGCTTGGCCACTTCGGCATTAGTTTTTTCTAGGTTAATAATTATCGGCCGCCGGTTTTTTAAATGGTTTGCCAGCTCTTGGGTTTCTTCAAAGGTTTGCGGCTTAGCAACTACTACTTTAACTGCCTGATGAGTGTGTAAATTTAATACTTGTCCTTTACGCTTGGGTTTAATAAACTCCTCTGGTGTTTCATGCGGACGCTCTTCTAAATTTTTTTCCTCGAAATCCTCAGGCACCTCTTCAAAACCAATAAATCCCAATACCTTGTCCATTAGTTTCATTTTTTAAACTTACCCTCCTTTTTTATAATAAATATTATTTAAATATATCAAGCGCCAAAAATAGCGCGGCCTATACGGACTATATTTGCTCCTTCTTCTATGGCCACCTCGTAATCATTACTCATCCCCATGGAAAGGTAAGCTAAATTCAGACTCGGCCTATTTTGGCCTAAATTTTTAGCCAGCACCCTTAATTTCCTGAATACCGGCCTTGTTTCTTCAGGGTTGTCCGTAAGAGGAGCCATGGTCATCAAGCCCAGTATTTGTAAACCAGGCAAGCACCCCACTTCATCAAGAAAACCAGTTAGCTCAACCGGGGCTAGACCGTGTTTGCTTGATTCTCCTGATATGTTTACTTGCGCTAAAACATTAACTTTTCCGTTTTTCTTTAAGGCCCAGCGATTAATTTCCTGGGCTAAAGAATAGCGGTCAAGAGAATGAATAAGTTTTACCTTTCCCACCATGTTTTTCACTTTATTTGTTTGCAAATGACCAATCATATGCCACTCAATTCCGGGCGGCAAAAGAGGTTGTTTAACTAACAATTCTTGCACTTTATTTTCCCCAAACGTAGTAAGGCCCTCGTTTACAGCTTCTAGGATAGTTTGGGGGGAGATTGTTTTGGTTACGGCAACAATTTTTATAGCCTCTGGACTACGTCCTGATTTTTTAGCGGCCCGCCTTATTTTTTCGTGCACCGTAAACAAATTTTCCCTAATTCCCATTAATGTTTACCTTAGGCTCTTTATTCCTTACCGTAATTTTATCCTAGTCTTAATTGAGTTTTTTCCTTTCCCCGGTAATTAAGTAAATTACAGCTTCCCCAATATCTGTGGCGTGGTCAGCTATCCTTTCCAAATACCGGCTGACATAAAGCAAGTAAGATGATTGGACAATCGATTTAGGGTCAGCTAAAATATTATCAATTAGCAGTTGAAATATTTTAGTGAAAATATGATCTACTTCATCATCTAAAGTACACATTTCCTGGGCTTTTTGGGCGTCTCTCTCACGGTACGCCCCTAATCCGTCTTTAATCATTTGTTGGACTATACGGGACATCTTAGTTAAATATTCGCTGCATTTCCGGTTTAATTCAGACTCCCTTATACACATGGTAGCTTGAGCAATATCTACCGCGTGATCGCCTATACGTTCTAAACTTAAAAGAATTTTAATTCCCGTTACGACTATTCTTAAATCCCGGGCCATTGGTTGTTGGGTGGCAATTAATTTAATGCATTTACTTTCAATTTTGGCGTACAGTTCATCAATTTCCTCATCACACATAATCACTTGGGCCGCTCCCGCTGGATCCAACTTTATTAAGGACTGGACAGCGTTAAAAATAGCCTGCTCTACTAAATTGGCCAACTGAAAAATATCTTCTTGTATTTCAATTAGGGCCTTGTCAAAAGAAGAACGCGGCTTCATTTTCTATGCTCCCTGATCGGTATGTTTTTTAATATAATATGTATTTTCTTGGTTGACAAGTAAAAAATTTTTTTGGAAAAGATTTTTAACCAAAACGGCCCGAAATATAATCTTCCGTACGCTGGTCCTTGGGACGGGTAAATATTTCCTCGGTACTTCCAAATTCAATTAATTCTCCATTCAAGAAAAAAGCAGTAACGTCAGAGACCCGGGCTGCTTGTTGCATGTTATGGGTGACAATAACAATGGTATAATTTTTCTTTAAGACTTGAATTAACTCCTCGATTTTAAGAGTAGAGATAGGGTCTAAAGCCGAGCTGGGTTCATCCATGAGCAAGACCTCGGGTTCTACCGCTAAAAGACGGGCTATACAAAGGCGTTGCTGCTGTCCTCCCGAAAGGCCTAAAGCCGATTTAAAAAGACGGTTGCTTACCTCGCTCCACAGGGCAGCCAGGTGCAGGCTTTTTTCAATAATTTCATCAAGTTGGCGTTTGTTTTTTAATCCGTGAATCCTGGGACCATAAGCTACATTATCGTATACCGACATGGGAAAAGGGTTAGGGCGCTGAAATACCATGCCGACCCGTTTGCGCAAGTTGACTACATCAACCTCGGGTTCATATATATTTTCTCCTTCCAACAGAATGGCCCCTTCCACTTTTACCCCTTCAATTAAATCATTCATCCGGTTTAAAGTTCGTAAAAAAGTAGACTTACCGCAACCCGAAGGTCCAATAAGAGCGGTAATTTTATTTGCTTTTATGTCCAGATCAACGTTTTTTAGAGCTTGAAAATCTTTATAAAAAAGGTTTAATTTTTTAACTAAAATTTTATTTTTATTTGGTTCGTTCAGTCCGTTTTTATTCATAAGGTAACAATACTTTCTTTATTTCAATTAATGATGTTTTATTTTAGCACATACCTGCCCTTGCAAGCTAGTAATATTAGATGACTTGACTATATTATATTTTAAGGGTATATTAATTTTAGTAAATATCATAAAAACCAGGGGGGGGAAAATAAATGCCTATTTACGAATTTCGTTGTTCAGGGTGTAAAAAACGCTTTGAAAAATTATGCGTTATGGGAGAAACCGGCGAAGGTTTAACCTGTCCCAGTTGCGGAGCGGTAAAACCTACCCGGGTAATGAGCAGTTTTAGGTCCATAGGAAGTACTGAAAGTGACTTTGAAAGTGATTTTGAAAGTGATTTTGCCGGAAATAATGGTTTTAATAATAGTGGTTGCGGCAGTTGCAGTGCTCCCTCATGTTCTTCTTGCGGTTATTAAATTTTGTGGGTGGGGTGGCGTGAATTTCGTAAATAACAAACATAGTGGTATATTAAGTAAAAAAATAAG
>DMDI01000051.1:0-14406 GCA_003445555.1 Desulfotomaculum sp.
AACATATCCCAACTGGCGCAAGCTGGAGATAATAAAACTACTTCTCCTGGTTGAGCTAACTGGCAAGCTGATAAAACTGCCTGTCTTAAATCTTGCGTTCGTACCACATTAGTCACCCCGGCCTGTTTAGCTTCTTCCTCCAGTTCACCGGCGCATTCCCCCAGGGTAATCAATACCCGGACCTTTTCTTTAATCTTTTGCGCTAAAGCGGTAAAACTGTTTCCTTTGTTTTTGCCGCCGGCCAGTAAAATGATGGGGGTGGTGAATGCTTCCAAAGCTCTAATGCTGGCTTCAGGGTTGGTTCCCTTGGAGTCGTTTATATAGCGTACCCCGTTAATCTCAGCTACAAATTCCAGCCGGTGAGCCACCCCTTTAAAGAGGCGTAAAGTTTTAGCTATTTTCAATGGTTCAATTCCTAAAACTAAGGCGCTGGCCGCGGCAGCCAGGACGTTTTCCAGATTATGTGCTCCGGGGAGTTGAATTTCTTTTACGGGTAAAACAGGTTCTGTTTTTCCGGAAAGATTACTAATAATCCAATCATTTTGCGTATAAACCCCTTTTTCTAAAATACGCCGGCGGCTAAAAAATATAACTTTTCCGGGTGAATAAACAGCCAGGCTTTGGGTATAGGGATCATCATAATTTAAAATAGTAAAATCGCTTGCTTTTTGATTGGCAAAAATTTTTATTTTGGCGCCTACATAATTAGCTAAAGTTTTATGCCGGTCTAAATGATCAGGCGAAACATTTAAGATGACGGCTACTTGCGGCCGGAAGAAAACAGTCGTCTCTAGTTGAAAGCTGCTCACTTCCGCCACCACAACATCGTGGGCGGTATAGTTTTCTATTTTTGTTATCAGGGGTAGGCCAATATTACCGGCCACCAGGGTATTTAAACCGGCGTTTTTACATATTTCCCCAACTAAAGTGGTGGTAGTGGTCTTACCGTTAGTACCGGTAAGAGCTACTATAGGAGCTAAAGCGTACCAGTAAGCCAGTTCCAGTTCGCTTATTACCGGAATATTTAAATTTTTAGCCTGAACTACCGGAGGTATATCCAGGGGTACGCCCGGACTTACTACTACCAGGGAATAATCGCTAGGTTTAATTAAGGGGTAGTCAGGAAGACATATCTTTACGCCAGCATTCTCCATGGCAGCCAGTTTTTCCGCGGCAACGTTTTGTTTGTCTGTGAGCACTACCCCAATACCTTTACGGTTTAAAAACCAGGCCGTCGCCAGGCCTGTTTTACCTGCTCCGATTACTAATACCTTACCTATTTAAATTACCTTCCCTTTCTCGAACTTCGAACTTCGAACTTCGAACTTCGAACGAACTTACCACCATATATTATAGCCGCCTACCAGCCCCAATAAGGAAAAGATTATCGTCAGACCGCAAAAAAATAAGACAATTTTATTTTCACTCCAGTTGCCTAACTCAAAGTGGTGGTGTAAAGGGCTCATCCTAAAAATGCGGCGCTTAAAAAGCTGAAAAGAAATTACCTGTAAAATTACGGATAAAGCTTCCAAAACAAAAACACCGCCAATAAGAATTAAAAAAAGTTCGCTTTGGGTAATAACCGCCGTGGCGGCCAAACCTCCGCCTAAAGCCAGCGAGCCTGTGTCTCCCATAAATACTTTAGCTGGGTGACTGTTAAAAAATAAGAAACCAGCGCATCCTCCCATAAAGGCAGCCATGGTGTGGGCAACTTCAACTTGCCCCCTTAAAAGGGCAAGATATAAGAGAGCAAAGGCGGCAATGAAGGTTACCCCTGCGGCCAGGCCGTCCAAGCCGTCAGTAAGGTTTACCGCATTAGCCGTTCCTACAATTACCAAAGCAGTAAAGGCCAGAAAAACCCCCAAATTTAAATCTAGCGTTATCCCTTGGGGGGTAAAAAAGCCGCTAAAAGGAACGGTTACTTCTGTCCTGTGGCTTAACGTTAAAACCAGTAAAGCCCCCATTAAAAGGCTTAGCAATACTTGGCCTGCCAGTTTTTCCCTGGCCCTTAAACCTACCGGTCTTTGCCAGTGTACCTTAATTAAATCGTCCAAAAAACCGATAAAACCAAAACCTAAGGTAAGGACCAACACTAAAATGGCCTCAGGGTTAAAAGGAACAAACCATATAATACTTAAGGTTATGCCGGCTAAAAAGATCAGGCCTCCCATAGTTGGGGTTCCGGTCTTGGATAGATGGCGCGCCGGACCGTCCGAACGCACCCTTTGGCCAAATTTTAAACGGTGCAAAAAAGGGATAATTATTGGGCCTAGCAGCAAAGTGACCGCGAATGATATGGTACCGGCTCCAAGTAAAGTACGGATAGTCATTTAAATTTTATTAGCAATCTCCTCCATTTTTAATAAACGCGAGCCTTTAATTAACACGGTACTACCCGGGACTAAAATTTTTCGCAGGCAGCTTACCGCTTCATCATTATCGCGGCAGGTAAAAATGTGTTTTTTTGGCATCCCGGCCGCGCTTGCCCCAACGGCTATTTGCAAAGCCAGTTCGCCAACAGTCACCAGGTATTGGATATTCGAGGCGGCGGCTGCCCCGCCTGTTTTCTGGTGACCCTCGAAGGTATATGAACCAAGTTCCAACATGTCGCCTAAAACGGCTATCTTAGGGTTTTGCCCAGCCACTTCGTTTAAAACTTCCAGGGCCGCCAGTACGGAATCCGGGTTGGCGTTATAGGTATCGTTAATAATGGTAAGGCCGTTTCGCTCGTAAATTTCTAACCTCATTTTACTTGTAGTTACTTTGGTTAAACCAGCCTGAATTTCGGCTAAGGAAAGACCTAAAATTTTAGCTGCTCCTATAGCTGCCAGAGCATTAAGGACATTATGCCTTCCCGGCAAGGGTAGATATATTTCCGTCTCGGTTATCTTATGGTCATTTATGCGCACGGTAAACCGGGTGCCTTTTTTAACGGTTTTAAGGTTAAAGGCTAAAATATCCGTCAATCGAGACGATTGACCTACCAGTGTTTCCCGGAGAGCAAAAAATAAAACTTTTCCCTGGGTCCGGCGCGCTTCCCGGTAAATATAGGGGCTTTCGCCATTAAGAACCGCAAAACCATTTTGAGGGATGTGGTTTAATATTTCTCCTTTTGCCCGGGCCAGGTTATCTTGGGAACCTAAGCGTTCTAAGTGTGCCACGCCGATATTAGTAATAATGGCCCCATCAGGGTTGGCCAGGCGGCAGAGAAAATCAATTTCGCCCGGTCCCCGCATGGCCATTTCTACTACGCCTACCTGATGGGAGGTATTTAACTCTAATAAAGTTAAAGGCAGCCCAATTTCATTATTTAAATTGCCGTTGTTTTTCAAGGTAACCAGTTTTTCAGCCAGGAGGGTGGCTAAAATATCCTTAGTGGTAGTTTTTCCCATACTGCCGGTAATACCAACAATGAGGGCCGGACAGTTTTGGCGGTTATACCGGGCTAATTTTTGCAGGGCTTCTTTCGGGTCAGGCACCTTGAGGCAGACCAGGCCGGCAGGTAAAATAAAGCCTGGGTGACGGGCTACAACTACGCAAGCCGCGCCGGCCGCCACGGCTTGCCTTAAAAAATCATGGGCGTCGTAGCGCTCTCCTTTTAAAGCAAAAAATAAACTTCCCTTTTTTAAATGCCGGGTATCGATGGATACATTTTCTATTTTTAAACGGGGGTCCCCCTGTAAGATAGTTGCCCCGGTAACCCGGGCTATCTCTTCAATAGTCATTATTTTCATCTTTTTGCTTAAACCCCATCGCCTTTAGGTTTTTAATTACTTCTTGCCGGTCGTCAAAGGGGTATTTTTGCGTGCCGATTATTTGGTAGTCTTCGTGTCCTTTTCCGGCTATGACCACTACGTCATTTTTTTCGGCTAACGCTAAAGCCTTACGAATGGCCTCGCTTCTATCGGCGATAACCAGGTAGTCGCCCCTTTTAAGCCTCTTTGAGACCCCTTTTTCAATGGCCGCCATAATCTGCGCCGGGTCTTCCGTGCGGGGATTATCTGAAGTAACTACGGGCAGGTCACTGTAACGGGCGGCAATTTCGCCCATTACTGCTCTTTTGGTCCGGTCGCGGTCGCCGCCGCAGCCAAATACCGTGATTAAGCGGCGGGCGCAGATTTGCCGGGCCGTTTTTAACAGGTTTTCCAGGCCGTCAGGAGTATGGGCATAGTCAATCACTACCGTAAACCCCTGACCCTGGTTTACTGTTTCAAAGCGGCCGCGCACCCCGGAAATCTTTTCTAAGGCTAAAACTATTAAGGGCAGGGGAAAACCCTCTCCTCCCCCTACAGCCAAAGCAGCCAGAGCATTATATACGTTAAAGAGACCGGTAAGATTTAGTTTTACTAAAGATTCTCCCCAGGGACTGGTAACCACAAAGGATGTCCCCGCTGGCGAAACCCGAATTTCTTTTGCCTGCACCTGAGCCGGCTTATTTATCCCGTAAGTAATTACCGGCACCCGGGTTACTTTAATTATTTGTTCGGCATAACGGTCGTCGCGGTTAACGACCGCGAAGCGCGAACCTTTTTTATTTCCCTTCCCCAGCATTTCAAATAAGTGTTGCTTTGCCGCCAGGTAATCGTCCATTTGCCGGTGAAAATCAAGGTGGTCCTGGGTAAGATTAGTAAACACCCCTACGTCAAAAAAACACTCCTCAACGCGTTTTAAAGCTAGCGCGTGGGAACTGACCTCCATTACCGCAGTATTTATTTTTTCGGTCACCATTTCGGCCAACAGTTGCTGTAAATCAAGCGATTCCGGGGTGGTATGCTGCCCGGTTATGGTACGTGACCCAATACAGTGGGCAATTGTTCCTATTAGACCTACCTGTTTGCCCAAGTCCCGGTAAATGGCCGCAATTAAATTTGTAGTGGTGGTTTTACCGTTGGTTCCCGTTACTCCGATTAACCTTAATTTTTGCGCCGGGTAGTTATAAAAACAGGCGGCCATTTGAGCTAAAGCAAGACGGGTGTCCGGTACCTGAACCCAGGTTGTTCCAGCCGGATAAAACATCTTTTTTTGTCCTACCAGGGCTGCTGCACCACTGGCTACTACCTGGGAGATAAACTTATGACCATCAGTTTTAAAGCCTTCAATAGCCACAAAGACAAAGCCTGGTTTTACCTGACGTGAGTCGTAGGCCAGACCCCGGATATCGATTTCATAATTACCACTACCGTAAATTATTTTTTGTTCCTTTATTAATTCTTTAAATAACATTTTAACCTATTTCCCGCCTATAATAAACCTATCAGCCTTAATACAGCACTCAAAAAGATTATTTTCACTTAAAAATACTATCATTATCATTGTTGGTAATCTATCACGAGAAGAAAGTTATTCAGTTGAGTAGCCGTATCCATATTATGGGTATTTAGCTTCTTTGTTATTCAATTTTTTTAGGGGCATTTTTAGGGGTATTCGATAAATTCTTTTTCCGTAGTAATATTTAAGAGAGACGGCACGTTTTTATCTTTTTGGCGTAAATCCTCCTTTAAAGCCGGTCTAAATTCTACGTAAATTATTTTACCATGAGGTACTTTACTACCTGCAGGTATATTCTGGTAAAATGCCCGTCCTGTACCCGACGGTTCTAAAAATAAACCTGTTCGGGCAAGTAAATCAGCCGCCTCTGTTAGTTTTAATCCGGTTAAATCCGGTACGGTTACCTGTTCTTTTATTTGTTCTCTGGTTGGTTTTTGTAAGTTTAAAATAACTGTTGTACCACTTATCACTTCTACCCCCGCTTCTGGTATTTGACCGTAAATAACCTTCCCTTCCCCCTGGGTTTTAAAATTTAAGTTACTCTCCTGTAATTTTTTTATTCCTTCCTCCAAGGGATAATTAATTACGTTGGGTATAATTACGGGCTTTTTTTCTTCTTCGTAAACAAAAGGTAGTTCCGGCTTTTTTAAACCTGGTGTTTCCGGCACCCGTAAATAATGAAGGGTATCACGCACTACCGAAGCAAAAACAGGCGCGGCAACCTGGCTGCCGTAGTAAAGGCCTCCTTGTGGTTCGGCGATCATTACCAGAGCGGATACGCGCGGGTCATCTACCGGGGCAAAGCCGGCAAATGAGGCTACGTACCGCCCGCTTACGTAACCCCCACCTTCTCCCACCACTTGGGCGGTACCGGTTTTACCGGCCACCCGGTAGCCAGCCACAAAAGCATTTCGGCCCGTGCCTTTGAGAACTACCTTTTCTAGCAAGGACGCTGTTTGACGGGCTGCTTCCGGCGGGAGCACCTGGCAAACCGGCTTTGGTTTAAACTCAACCAGGTTTTTTCCTGAAAGGTCTTGAATTTTTTTTACCATTTGGGGGCGGTACAAAATTCCTCCGTTAGCTATAGCGCTGACAGCCGAGAGCAACTGAATAGGGGTAACGGCAATAGATTGACCCAGCGACATGGTGGCTATGTTTAAGCTAGTAGCCTTGTCTTTGGGGATTACAATTCCTGCCGCTTCGCCCGGCAGCGCAATTCCCGTAGGGACCCCAAAGCCAAATTTTTCAAGGTAATGGTAAAATCTTTCCTTGCCCACGCGCAAACCAACCTCAACAAAACCAGGGTTGCAGGAGTGCATTACTACATCGGAAAACTTTTGACTGCCGTGACCTCCGTCTAACCAGCAGTGAATATAACGGTCGGCGACTTTTATATAGCCCGGACAGTAAAAGGGATCATTTTCTTTAACTACTTTTTCGGCTAAAGCCGCGCTTGCCGTTACTACTTTAAAAGTTGATCCCGGCTCATAATTATACCATATAGCCGGGTTCCGGTCCCAAATTTGGCGGGAAGTATTTAACCAGTTGTTGGGGTCAAAGGAAGGCCGGTTGCCCAGAGCCAATATTTCACCCGTATTTGGATTCATAACTATAATTACCGCTAAACGGGGATGGTATTTTTGAACGATTAGGTTTAATTCCCGCTCCACAAATTGCTGGATGGTGGCATCAAGCGTTAAAGTCAGGTTTTTTCCTTGTTGGGGCGGAAAAAACTTATGAATTGGCTCTGGCAGTTCCCGCCCCGCTGCGTCTTGTTCGATGACTATCCGGCCCTGTTTTCCCTGAAGTTCGCCGTCAAAACTATTTTCAAGACCAATTAGTCCTTGATTATCTACCCCGGTAAAACCAAGCAGATGGGCGGCTAAATCACGATAAGGATAGTAGCGTTTACATTCCGTAACCAAAAAAACTCCTGGTAGCGGTAAAGCTTTTATTTGTTGCGCTATTTGTTCCGCTAAATTACGTTTTATCCATTCAAAACAAGTAGGGCGTTTTAATCTTTGGAAGATTTCGGCTGCCTCTATATTTATAAGGGATGATAAAATTTTGGCTGTTTTTTCGGGGTCTTTAATCATAAAGGGAACAACGTATAAGGAATCAGTACTGGTGTTAGTTACCAAAATCCGGCCCTGCCGGTCATAAATATTGCCTCGTCCGGCAGCTACCGGAACATTCCGAAGGCGTACTTCCAAAGCCTTTTTTTGCAAGACATCACTTTTAATGAACTGGAGCCAAACCAGCCGGCCGGTTAAAAAAATTAAAGCCAGGCTAGTGAGCATAATAAGCCAGGTCAATCTTTTTTGCCCAAGCAGGTGGAGATGGTACACCTACTTTCACTTCCTACCATTTGTTGACGCGGTATCTTGATCAGGTACGATTGACTAAATTTACAAAAGCCTGAATTAACCAGTTTTGGGTCTGTTTATGGTTTGGTCTAGTTGTTCCAGGCGGTAAGATTTATTTTTTGATGGCCGCAGACTCTTTTTTTTCTACCGGCACCTTAACTAATAAAACATTGTTGTTATCGGCCGGAACCATTCCCAGCCTGGTTGTAGCTGCTGCTTCTACCTTTTCCAAGGAGGATAAGCGGGCCAGTTTTCCTGAAAGTTCTTGTGTTTCCATATCTAAGGCCGCCAAGTTTTCCTTTAAGCAATAAATATGGTAGTTTGTAGCCTGCACTTGAGTGTAAAAGAAGATAGTAAGCAGTCCTAAGCAGAATCCCGCCAAAATTAAACTGGTGTAAGTCAATAATTTTTTAGGGGGTAAAATATAATGTTTGGTTTGATTAATTAATGGTTTATTTTTTTCCGGTAGTTCTTGCCTGAATATATATTTCTGGGCTCTAGTCAAAATTTATGATTCCTCCTTCCTTTTTAGAACAGGAGATAGTTTTTCGGCAATTCTTAATCGGGCGCTTCGGGAGCGGGGGTTGCGAAAAATTTCTTCTGGTGACGGGACAATTGGTTGCGGTGTAATTTGTTTAATTAAAGCGTTCTTGTTGCATACACAAAGGGGAAATTCAGGGGGGCACTTGCAGGAGGCCGCCAAATCCTTAAAAGTGTTTTTAACCAGACGGTCTTCTAAGGAATGATAAGAAATCACGCCAAGACGCCCACCGGGTTTTAACATATTTACTGCTTCTGGTAATACCTGCGCTAAGTTTTCCAGTTCATTATTAAGGGCAATACGTAAAGCTTGAAAGGTGCGCTTAGCGGGGTGCTTACCCGTTCGTCTGGCTGAGGCCGGAATAGCTTTTTTAATGACCTCTACCAGTTGAGTGGTTGTTTCAATGGGTTGGCGTTTTCTTTCCTGTACAATAAAAGCAGCTACCCGTCTTGCCCAGCGTTCCTCACTAAAACGGGAAATAATTGTGGCCAGTTCTTTTTCCGAAAGTTTATTAACCAGGTTTGCCGCCGTTACTAATTTATCCGGGTTCATCCGCATATCCAGCGGCCCTTCGTACCGGTAGCTAAAGCCCCGTTGGGGGTCGTCCAATTGGAGGGAACTGGCGCCCAAATCAAAAAGTATACCGTCTGTCTCACTAATTCTTAATTTTTTTAGTACTTGGGTCAAATTAACGTAGTTCTCTTGAACTAAGACGATCTGCTTTTTGTAAGAAGACAGGCGTTGTTTAGCTACGTCTAAGGCATAAATATCCTGGTCAAAACCAACCAGCCTGGCCTCATGCCCGCAGGACCTTAGGATCTCCAAGCTGTGTCCTCCTGTGCCTACGGTACAGTCAACGTATATTCCCTTGGGTTTTAAATTTAAGCCGCTCAAGACTTCTTTTAAAAGAACCGGTTGGTGTAAGTAATCCCGATTATAATTTGCTTCCATTAACCTAACCTTTGTCAAACTTTAATTTTAAAAAACTAAAATTCCATTAAACTTTCCGCCAGTTGAGTTATTTTATTGGTTACTTCTGCGGTGTAAAGATCCCAACGCTCTTTGGCCCATATTTCTACGTGCATTGATGCGCCCGTAACCATTATTTCCCTTTCTAACCCGGCGTAGTTACGAAGATTAGCCGGAATTAATATTCTTCCCTGGCGGTCAAAACTGCATTCACAGGCTCCGGCAAAGAAGAAACGAATAAAGGCCCGGGCGTCAGCTTTATTTAAAGGTAAAGCGCGCATTTTATTTTCCAGGGCTATCCATTCAGCAGGCGGGTAGGCAAAAAGGCAGTTATCTAGGCCTTTAGTTAAAATAAATTTCTCGGTTAGGCCTTCCCGAAAATAGGTGGGTATAATAAGTCTTCCCTTGCAATCAATGGTATGCTGGTATTCACCAATAAACACCGTATTAGCTCCTTTTGTCCCTATCTACCACTTTACACCACTATCCACCACTTTATAGATTCTAGCTGGTCTAAAAAATTCCTGCTAAAAATTAAAAAAAAAAAAAATTAAAAAAGCCAGATTTTTTTCTGACTTTTTTACCGTGGCAATTGACCTATTTTTTTACACTTTAAGAGCTAAAATCTACAATTTAAAATTTACTATATTATGGGAATATCGGTAACGCCTGGAATACAACGCCACTTCATGATAACCTGCCCGTCTTAAATGCCGGACGGCTTCCTTGAATCCATATCCTACCTGATCGGGTTGGTGCGCGTCCGAACCGGCGGTAGCGGGAACTCCGCACTGCTGGCAAACCTTTAAAAAACTTAAGCTGGGGTAAATCTCGCCTGCCGGAACGCGTAAACCGGCGGTGTTTACTTCCACGCAAACACCGGCTTGAGCAAAAGCCTTTGCCGTTTCCAGATATAACGGAAAGGGTTCTTCGGCCAGGCGGTAATTAAACTTTTTAATTAAATCGGGGTGAGCTATAATGTCAAAAAAACCGGATAAAGCGGCCTCTTTAAGCAGGTCAAAATACCGGTGGTAAACGGCAACCGGGTCTTTACCGGCATAAGCGGCCTGCTGGGTTGCCTGGTCAAAGCCCCAACCGTTCAGATAATGAACGGCCCCGATAAGATAATCAAAGGTATATTTATCTAAAAGACGCGCCAATTCTTTTTCCCGTCCTGGGATGTAATCTACTTCCAGGCCAACTTTTAGGGTCAAGTCTTGATTTTTAGCCTGCAGACGGTTTATTTCAGCCAGATAAAACGCTAATTCTTTCTCCTGCATGGCTAAAGAAGGGTCTCGCTGTTCCGGTAAAAGCCAGTACATGGGTATATGGTCGGCAAAACCTATTTCGGTTAGGCCTTTTTGCCGGGCGGCTGCAAGGTAATCTTCCATCTGACCTGTGGCGTGACCGCAACGCCAGGTGTGGATGTGATAATCAGGTAGGCGATAATCAGGCCTCAAGATAAGAATTCCTTTATCCTTTAATATGCCTGGCGGTCAAGCAGGTCAAGCGGTATATGTGCTTTGCCAAGGAAGGCTCAAGTAAACCGGCCCCGCAGGCCGGCGTAATCAAGGCCTGTCTTTTTAGAACTTCCTGATTGATGCCTTTGGCGATTAATTCAGACCAGAGGGCTTGCAGTTTAGCCGTTAAAGTGAATATATCTTCGGAAAAGGCTTTTTCGGAAGTGGGAGTGATTCCCCAGGCTATTAACCCGTCCCGGGCTAAAAAGTCTTTTAATTCTTTGGCGTAAGGAAGCAAGGAATGACCGTAATTGTACGCATCTAAATTAACAATATCCGGGTGGGTTTCAAACAAAATAGTCCAGTCAAGAGCGGCGCAAGAATGAACCCCCGTCCTCCCTCCGGCGGTATTTACCGCTTGAATAATTTCGGTCAGGTCATTTTTAATCATTTCTTTAGTAACGGTGACGTAACCGGATTGGCCGTAAATACTAATGGCGGGTTCGTCGATAAAAATTATGGCCGGCCGGCCCAGGCTCGTTAGTTGGCTTGTCTGCCAGCGGGCATGCAACGCCAGGGTTTTAACCAATATATCACGTAGTTGAGGGTCATAATAAGCTAGGTTTCCGTTGGCATCTTTAACCTGCAACCCAAGGGTGACCGGGCCTGCCAATTGCCCCTTAAAATAAAGAGCCTGGCCGGTTCCTGCTTCTTTTATGGTTTCTACAAAGGCATAAAAGCCAACGGCTGCCTCAGGCGGAATGGAAAAAAATTTAAGGGCCTCTTGTTCCCCAGTCTCACCGGCCAGGTAAAGACGGTAAAATTCCGTTAAACGCTCCGGCCAGTCAGAATGCTCATTGGTGAAATAAGCCTGGTTTGCTTTTAGTTCCAGAAGTCCGGTTTGGACCAGCGGATTTAAAAATTGAAATACAAAGCCTTCTTGACTGCCGCGCCGGGGAAGTTGCGGCCAGTGAGGAACATGAGGAAATGATTCCAGGCTAAGATTTAAAGCGGCCTGGGGCTGGTTAAAGGGCAAGCACCCCAACCCTGTGGCCATGCAATCCGGTACAAATTTCTGGGGTTTATCCATCACTTTTTATCCTCCTTACTTTAAAAAACTAACGCCTGTTTCTTTTAACCGGGTAACTCCGAAAGATATAATTTTGGCGCGTCCGTCTTTGTTTTATCCGAACATAAAAGCGAGTAAAAATTAATAATGATACCGGTAAAGTCAGCCACCCCAACCACAAAGGATATTTTTTTTCTACTGGCCGGTCGGTTATCAAGTCTACCCGGCCCAACTCCAGTCCTGCCTGAAGGAAGATTAATTCCCCCCCTTTTTTGCCTTTGGGAAGGGGGGCGCAAATTTCTTCGTTTAAGATAACTTGGCGGTCAAAGGACTGATCGGGTAAATTTTTATTTTGCCCGGCTGGAAAATTAAGATAAAAAGAATTTTTAGCCACTAAATTTACCTCTTCCTTTGCTTGCCGCACTTTCAGAGAGGATATTTTTGCTCCTTTGTTAACAATCGGGGTAGTTACAAAACCATTAAAACCATAGTCCAATAAATTAATGGCGTCATGGTTAATATTCGAACCCTGGCTTTTTAGAACTACCGCGATTAACTCTCTATCCCCGCGTTTGGCTTGGGCCACAATACATTGGCCTGCTTCCACCGTGTACCCTGTTTTAACCCCGATTGCTCCAGGGTAAAGAGACAACAACCGGTTATGATTCCACAAATGTTCCTGCGGCGGTCCTTTGCTGCGGTCAGCCAGGGGCCTTTGAATTACCGCCAGCCGGGTGGCTACTATTTGCCGAAAAATAGGGTCTTGCATGATTTTTTGCGTAATAAGAGCTAAGTCGTAAGCGGTAGTGTAATGTAAAGGATCGGGTAAACCGTTGGGATTGACAAAATTGCTTTCTTTGGCCCCGCATGAGCGCGACCATTCGTTCATTAAGGCGGCAAATTCAACTTCTGAGTTAGCGATATGCATAGCCAAAGCGGTGGCGGCATCATTGCCTGAGGCTAACATTAAAGCGGATAAAAGGTCTCTTAAGGATAATTGTTCTCCTTCCTGCAGGCCGATAGACGAGCCGTCTTGCAAACAGGCAGCCCGCGGTATGGTAACAGTGTCGTCAAGTTTACCTTTTTCTAACACTACCGCCGCCGTTACTATTTTTGTGGTGCTGGCCGGATACATCAAGCGGTGCATATTTTTTTGGTAAAGGATTTGCCTATTGCGGGCATCCATTAATACAGCCGCTTCACCATTAATATCCGGAACTTGAGAGGTGCTGGCCCCTAAAGAAAGGGGAAACATAAAAACAAAAAAAAGTAACATAACTATAACTGGCTTTATTTTAATTCTTTTCATAATTTAACGGCGAACTTTAAGTTTTTTTACCGCCTGCTCCAATCCTTCCACCGTTAGTTCAAACATTGGAAATACCCGGCCGATGGCTTTAATTGTTTCGTTCCCCCAGGCATAAGTCCAGGTTTTTTGAGGAACAGGGTTCAGCCAAACCGAACGGGGAAAGTGGGTAGCCAGTCTTTCCAGCCAGGACAACCCTGTTTCACCATTAAAGTCATGCCAATCAATTACTCCACCCACCATTAACAGTTCACTGGCAGCCATGCTGGCGTCGCCGACAATTATTAAGTAGTAATCCTGATCCAAATTTTGCAGCATCTCTAAAGTTGGCCTAGAAGCAAAGCGGTAGCAATACGGGTCAAGATAAATCTTTTCGTAAACACAGTTATGAAAATAATAAAACTTTAAGTCTTTAAAGTGGCCTACTTTATGTACAGCGTTAAAAAGTTGGGCGCAAAGCCTGGCGTAAGGGTCCATGGAGCCGCCGGAATCCATTAAAACCAGTAATTTCACGGTGTTTTTTCGCGGCCTGGTCCAGATTATTTTTAAATACCCGGCATTGCGGCAGGTAGCGTCAATAGTATTTTCCAAATCCAGTTCATCTTTTGGCCCTTCATCCCGGTATCCAAGGGTGCGAAGTTTGCGTAAGGCCAGTTCAAAGTGCCTGGTGTTTAAGGTTTCATCGTTGCGAAAATCGCGGTAGCGGCGCTCTGCGGCTACTTTTACGGCGGAAAGATTTAAAGATTCGCCCCCAATGCGCACGCCGGCCGGGTGATAACCTGAATGGCCAAAAGGGGAAGTGCCCCCCGTGCCAATCCAGCGTGAACCGCCGTGATGTTCCCCGGTTTGCTGGGCTATAAGTTCGGCTAACTTTTTACGCCAGGTATCCAGGTCCCAGGAAGAAAATTTTTCACTTTGCGCGGGGTCCATCCATAAAGGGGGCAAAGAACGTTCCAGCCATTTCATTACTTTTTCGGCCATTTTAGGCGAAGCTTCAATCCCCTTAAAATATTGTTGAAACACCTGGTCAAAACGGTCGTAATACGCTTCGCTTTTTACCAGCAAAGCCCGCGCCAGATAATAAAAGCCGAGCAGGCTGTTTTGGGCCAGCCCTTTATCCAGGGCTTCCATTAGCATCATCCACTCGTTTAAAGAAACCGGAATTCCTTCTTGTTTAAGGGAGTAAAAAAAACCGCTAAACAATAGCCTCACTCCTAATTCGAAGTTCGATGTTCGAGATTCGAGATTCGAACTTCTAACTTCGAACCTCGAACTTCGAGATATGCTCATTGGTAGAGTTTCAACCATAACCTTCCGCCATATTGCTGGGAATTGAAATTGGGCTTTGATTTTTGCCAGACTTACAGATTTCTATATGTTTTCATTCATTTCCCTTTGTGCCTCTGCCCCCTCCCTTCCCTCCCCCT
>DMDI01000051.1:14536-14892 GCA_003445555.1 Desulfotomaculum sp.
AGGGGGTGCCTGAGTAGTTACATCTTAAGTCAAAAAACGGCCCCATAACTGCCATTAACGGAGGTAGAGTGCCCCCTATCTTTTTTCACCAGTTTTTTTGTCCGTATCCCGTAGATGCAGCGGGCTTTTGTTTTTCTGAGCTTGTTAGTTTTTGTAAAACCAGGTCGTAATCTTTATTCTTTTTTAGCAAAACGCCTAAAAAAGGCATTTCGGCCCAAATTTTTTCCGAAAGTATTCCTCCCGAGATTAGAGCCAAAATCCAATCCAACAACTCACTGGTACTTGGTTTTTTCTGCAGGCCGCTTATACTTCTTACCCAATAAAAAGCCCTTAAGCTTTCCTGGAGCAGTTTGTTT
>DMDI01000034.1 GCA_003445555.1 Desulfotomaculum sp.
AATCAGTCGCCTTATTAGGAGAGGGAGTGTTAATTTATCACCATATTTGGCCGGAATACTTAACTGGAAGGGTAACTTATTTGCCTACCATAACTTCTTTTCCCCGGGGAGCGGCAGTAGCGGCGCTGGGAAGACAAATTTTGCAGGCTAACGGGGGGACCGATCCGATGCAGTTGAAGCCTTATTACCTTCGTTTGTCAGAAGCTGAAATTAAGTGGTTCAAGGGACAACTATCCGGGGAGAAAAAATGAAGCTAAAAATTGCGAAAATGTTGCCGGAGCATTTAGAAGAAGTATTGGCCATTGAAAAGAGCTCTTTTTCTACTCCCTGGTCCTATTATGCTTTTACTTACGAAATAAAAAATGACTTTGCTTATTATTTAGTAGCCTTATCAGCGAGTAAAGTAATTGGCTACGGGGGGATGTGGTTAATTTTAGACGAAGCCCACATTACCAACTTGGCCGTTTACCGTAATTACCGCCGGAGCGGGGTGGGCCGGGCTATAATGCAGGAATTTATACGTCACGCAGTTCATTCAGGAATAACACGCCTAACTCTGGAGGTCCGTCCTTCCAATCAGGCCGCCAGGCATCTTTACGCTACTTTGGGGTTTAAAGAGAAAGGAAGACGGCGGGGTTATTACCTTGATACCAACGAAGACGCAATTATTATGTGGAAAAATTTTTGGGAGGAATAAAAATGTTATTTAGAGACCGGGTAGACGCAGGGCAAAAACTGGCCAAAATAATTCCGGAAGACAGATACCAAAACGCGGTAGTATTAGCCATCCCGCGGGGCGGGGTAGTAGTGGGAGCCCAAATAGCTAAAGCATTAAGTATTTCTTTAGACTTAGTTATTCCCCGTAAAATTGGCGCCCCCAAAAATCCCGAAATGGCCGTAGGAGGGGTGGCCCAGGACGGAACTGCCATTTACACCCAAAGTTTGTTGACTTATTTAAAATTAACCGCCGAAGAATTAACGGCCATGATAGAAGAACAAATAGCCGAAATTCACCGGCGGATGACTTATTACCGGGGGACAAGTACCTATCCCTCTTATACCGGTAAAAAAATCATCGTCGTAGATGATGGAGTTGCTACGGGCTATACAGTTAGAGCCGCCTTGCGTTCAGTTAAAAAAATGTTTGAGCCGCCGGAAATAACTTTAGCCGTTCCGGTGGGGCCGCCGGATACAATAGACGAACTATCTTTTGAAGTAGATCATCTTTTTTGTTTATATAAACCGTTATACTTTCAAGCCGTAGGCCAATTTTATAATGATTTTACCCAGACCACTGACGAAGAGGTAATTTTGCTGTGGCGGGAATTATCTTCCCAAAGCAACCATAGTATTTGAGCCATGGTGTATTATCTCTCTTAACCCGTCAGCAATAATATTGGCCATCTGCATTACTAAATTTAGCCTGGTATTTTGCAAAACTAAATATTCCATAAATCCTCCCACATTAACTATACCGGTGATATGAATTTCACCAACCGAAGGGAGGCTTTTTTTAACCCCGGCCCCGGGCTTGAGGGAACCGGTGCCAATGTCAATCCATCCTACGTTATTAATATTACCCAGACAAGCATCAATAGCAATGATGATAGGGTTTTCTAAGTCCTGGTGTATTTTAATCATCGTCTCTTCAAGGTTACCGGCGTGGACCGGATATTCAAGCGTACCGTAAATATGGAAAATATTCTGTTTTTCTAGGATAAGTTTGCTGCCCACCAACGGCCCAAGGCAGTCGCCGGTAGAACGGTCCGTTCCAATGCAGAGCAAAACTAAAGGACGATTTTGTTTAGGATTAATTTGCCGCGCGCGGGAAATTATCGCCTGGCTTAAATCTATTATCGCTAAAGGGTCATCTACGTGAACCCTTGTTTTATTAATTGAGAAAAAATTATCTCCTTGGGGCGTAGCTTCTATGGCACCCATGAAAGTACCTCCTAAAATTAGCTATAACTAATATATTTATTTCCAGTCTACTTGTAGGTTATTCCTCTAATGTTAAAAGCATAAGCATAAATTTAGGGGAAGAATATGCCTGGTAAGGGTTGGTTAATTTTAAAAGTGGCGGCTGTTTACGTAAGCTGTGTCATTGGGGCAGGTTTTGCGTCCGGGCAGGAAATTATGCAGTTTTTTACCTTATTTGGCCGAAAAGGTCTTTGGGGAACAGGTCTGGCGGCAATTCTTTTTAGCCTTTTCGGGATGCTAATCATGACTTTAGCCGTTAAACTCAGAACTTCTAACTACCAAGGTATTTACCTTTTTCTCCTGGGCAAACAGTTTGCCCGTTTAATGGATACCTTAAGCCTATTCATGCTGCCGGGCAGCCTGGTGGTAATGTTGACCGCCAGCGGGGCTATCTGGGCGGAACAATTTGGTTTTTCGGTTTGGCTGGGAAGCACTCTGGCTGCTTTAATAACTTGCTTAGTTATTACCAGGGGTTTACGCGGCATAATAGCGATTAATCTGATTTTGGTGCCCATAAAAATTATATTTATTATTTTAACGGCCTTAGGGGCAATATACTACCGGAATGGCAGTATGTGCCAACTTTCGGCCGCCCTTTCAGCTTCAAATATGCCTCCCGGAAACTGGATTTGGTCCGGCGTTCTTTACGTTTCTTATAATCTGGTTTTGGCTTTGGCGGTGCTATCTTCACTTGGCCGGATAATTCCTTTGGACGTGGGCATAGCCGGGGGATTTGTTGGCGGTATAGTTTTAGGAGCCACCGCGGCTCTTATTACCGTGGCAGAATTAACTTTTTATCCTGAAATAACTGTTGTCGAGGTACCGCTGGTATATATTGCTGGTTTTTTAAGTAAAAAACTGGCCTATTTAGTTGGTTTGTTATTATGGTTGGCTGTTCTTACCACAACTATTGCGGATGCCCATGGTTTGGCCTGCCGGCTGGCGCCAAAAGGAGATTGGCGTTATAAATTAATTGGCAGCGGAATTACGCTGGCTGTATTGCCTTTTGCCGGTCATAATTTTTCATCCTTAGTCCGGTTACTGTATCCACTTTATGGCTACCTTGGATTAATTTTATTAGCCGGTTTAATTATTGCCCCTATTAAAATTTTTAAATTTAAAAAACTAAAAAGAAGGGTTTTTTACGTAGATGAAGAAACATAAGGTATAAATAAAAAGGAAGGTCAAGCCAAAAATGAATTGGGTGGATGGGGTAATTTTTTTAATTATCCTCTGGTTTGCCTGGCGGGGGTTAAGGGCCGGATTGGCGGCAAGTTTAACTCAGGTTTTAGGTTTAATTGGCGGGTTATTTATAAGCTTTAATTTTTACCAGCCTTTAGCCGCTTATTTAAATAAACACTGGCAAATAACGGACAAAATTAGCCCTTGGCTTTCAATGGGTGTTTTTTGGCGTCCTCCGGTGGCCTTAGAAATAGAGAAAGGCAACAGACTAATTGCCCTTGGCATTTTAGAATTCCTTTCTTTTTTAGCGGTATTAATAATAAGTGCTTACGTAATTTCCACCGTGGCTTATTTATTTTTAAGTCCTGGTAAATACCTCTTTTGGGGTCCTTTTGGCATAATAGGCGGTTTTGTTCTAGGCGCGGCGCGTGGTTTAGGAGTAGTCTTTATTTTAACGGCCGTTTTTTTGCCTGAACAAGCTAAAGCCGTTTCTTTTTTTGGTCTGGTCCAGCCGGAGTGGCTGGTTGTTCCTTTGCAGCAATCAAGACTTATTTCCTTGTTTGAACCATGGATAACGCATTTTTGGCGTTTTTTTAACTATTTTTAACCGGTCCAAATTAATGGACTTGCACTGGCGTAATTGTTTATGCTATAATACCCCAGCCAGGGTATTACGTAAATATGGCCTTACGTAAATATATAGTGAAACCATTCCTAATACAAAGGTTAGAGAAACATTAGGGTAAGCGGAGATAAGGTTAGGTCTTAAGTAAGTTTATTGAATACATACTAAAATAAGGCAAAACAGTTTGGAAGGGAGCAAGAGAGTTAGTATGTCTAGTTACGAAGTAATTTTTATCCTTCACCCTGAGTTAGAAGAAGAGAAATTGGGCGAAATAATTGAAAAGTTTAAAACGTTAATTGAAAGTTTCGACGGGGAAGTTAATAAAACGGAAAGATGGGGCAAACGACGCCTGGCTTATAAAATTAAACATATAGCGGAGGGCTTTTATGTAATTATTCAGTTTAAGGCGACGGGAAAAATTGTCCAGGAATTAGACCGTGTTTTAAAGATTACAGACGGAGTATTACGTCATATGATTATTAACCTGGCGGCGTAAAAGGGGTTAGAGATTGGAGGTTAGAAGTTGGAAGTTGGAAGTTGGAGAGTTGCTAACCATTTCTTATTCTAGTTTCTAGCTTCTTACTTCGCATTTCTTAAGAAAGGTGAGGTAAAAATTGCTAAACAAGGTAATTTTGATTGGCCGGTTAACCAGAGACCCTGAGTTGCGCTATACGCCAAACGGTGTGGCGGTAACCAAATTTACTCTGGCGGTAGATAGAACTTTTAAAAACCGGCAGGGAGAAAGAGAAACAGATTTTGTTGACGTGGTAGTATGGCAAAAACAGGCAGAAAATTGCGCTAGTTTTTTGGGCAAAGGAAGACTGGTAGCCGCAGAAGGAAGGCTTCAGATTCGCACTTACGAGGACAAAGAAGGTATCCGGCGTAAAGTGGCTGAGGTAGTGGCTGAAAATGTAAAGTTTCTTGACCGGGCCAAAGGGACCCAAGAGGCAGGTATGGGGGCAGATTCTTTGAAGGGTGAAGAAGGATTTAGTAAAGAAATTGATTTTAACGACGACGACGTGCCATTTTAAATTAACAAAAGGAAGGTGTTTGAGTGGTTAAGCGGGAACGTGTCCGGCGAGGGAAGAAGCGGGTATGTAATTTTTGCGTTGAAAAAACTGATTATGTTGATTATAAGAATATATCCCATTTAAGAAAATATATTACCGAACGGGGAAAAATACTTCCCCGCAGGGTTTCGGGAAACTGTGCCCGTCATCAGCGCGTTTTGACTATCGCCATAAAAAGAGCCCGGGTTATGGCTTTAATACCCTTTACGGCAGAATAGGATAAATAGGGCTAAAATTAAATAAGGAGCATAATTAAGGATTAGGGAACTAAGCATAGAGGCCTGGGTTTAAAACAGTTTTCGAGCCTCTAAAGTAAGGAGTTCCCTTTATTATTTAAAAAAGTATTTTCTTCAAGCAGGAATATTTCTAAGTTTAACGAAGTATATAAAGGTTTTTATAAATCCTTAACCGTAAACTTTCATTTTTTTAAGGAAGGGGTGAAGGTTTTGTTTTTGGATTATCCCGAAGCAGAAATTACGAAAAATATCAAAGTGGTGGAGTGGCTAAAAGCTGACTTGATAAACTCGACCGCGGCTTTATATAAAGGGATGTTAAGAAATAAAGACGATCAGTGGCTTGATGCTTTAGCCAGTATTATTATTACTTGTTATGTGTTAAGCGGCCGTTTAGGGGCCGGATTTTCCCGGTTAGAAATAAAAATAGAAGCAAAACTTCGGCAAGGTATTGAGGAAGAGCATGAAATGGAAAAATGGTACAAGGATTTATCTGGTTTATTAGGACACCTGGTAAATAAAACTAATTTTTAAGTTACTTAACTAAGTTGGGTATATTTTATGGTAGAGTATCTTAAGTTAAGCCGGTAAAATATATTAAGATTTGAAAGGAGATAAATATATGGAGATTATCCTCCTGGAGGAGGTTAAAGGTTTAGGCAAAAAAGACGACATAGTAAAAGTTGCTGCTGGCTATGCCCGCAATTATTTACTGCCGCGTAAACTGGCGGTTGAAGCATCCGTAAAAAAAATAAAGGGCCCGCCAGAACAAAAAAAGGGGATAGCAGATAAAAAAAAAAAAAAAGAAATGATAAAAAAAAAAAAAAAAAAAAAGGAACGAGGAAGAGGAGATGAAAAAAGGGGAAAGGAAAAAAAAAGAAAAAAAAAGA
>DMDI01000168.1:0-2498 GCA_003445555.1 Desulfotomaculum sp.
AGCCATAAGGCAAGAAATTATCCAGGGTTACCCGGGTAATCTTTTTAAGCCGCAAACCGGGGCAACCAGGGCTGAGTGCGCCGTCATGTTAAAGAAGATAATAAAAGAATAACTTTAATCTTGAAAGGAGAGTAACCTTTGGAAGATTTTACTATCAGTCGGGCCATTGAATACCTGTCCGGGGATTGCCTCAAAAAAAGTCCGAAGAGAGAATTTTTAAGGTGCCCTGGCGGCGGCAACTGTTATTACCTGCCAGACTAAGCTTAAATGCGATACCTTTATCTGTCAATAGTTTTCTGCCTGGGTATATTTATTTTTAGCGTCCCTTTCTGGGGCAAGGGAAGTATCCTTGATCCTAACACGGGGGTACTTAACTGGGGACTAGTAGCCACTGTTTTTGTTAGCCTGGCTGTACTAGGATTTTTTCAGGGATTTGAGTCTACCGCCAAAGGGGCTAAAGAAATAGCCTTAATATCCATGCTGGGTACAGTCTCTGCTCTTTCCCGGCTACCCTTTGCCGCCATGATGGGCTTTCAGCCTTGCGGATTGTTTATTATTTGTACGGGTTATGTTTTCGGGCCTCTGGCCGGCTTTATGACGGCTTGCTTAACCATATTAATATCTAATATTTTCCTTGGCCACGGTCCCTGGACGCCTTACCAAATGTTCAGTTGGGGGCTGGTGGGCGTGACGGCAGCCTGGTTAAAGAAATTTCCCTTCCGGCGGGAAAGATATGTCGCCCTGGTTTTATTTGGCGTTATCTGGGGCTACCTGTACGGGGCGATCATGAACGTCTGGTTCTGGACTTACTTCGTTTACCCGCTTACTTTAAAAACTTACTTGTTTACCGAATTTAACGCGGCCGTTTGGGACAGCAGCCGCGCTCTGGCCAACGGTGTCTTCCTGGGCTTTTTCGGGGCAAAGGTGATTAGGGTGCTGGAGAGGTTTAAAAAACGTTTTTATTGGAATACGAATACGAGCGGAAACGGGTATGACTAAAAACGAATATTTCAAGAATACCCCGAATTTCCGTACCCCGAATTTCCGTAATATAAATCAAATTTTAATTATTAACCTCAGCCTGAATTAACTTATTTGTTTCGTTAATAAACAAATTTATTATGTAGTCAGTTGGGTCAATTGGGTCTTTAACCGGGTCTTCGGCGGCTGAGGTTTTTCCCTTTTGTATTTCTTCCGGGTTAATTGTTGGCGCCAGAAAAACCCGGATTATCTTTTGCCCTGCCCCAATTACCTCTTTTGCCGGCAGCAGTCCCCACCTGTATTCATCCAGCAGGTGAAGAAGGCTGGTGACCAGGGCTACCAGTTTCTCCTCCGAAGCTAAAAAATTGAGGTGTTTAAGATAAGTCTCCTGGCTAAAATTAGCTCCTTCCGGCGGTACTTTTTGCCAAAAATCACCTGGTTTAACGCCGTACCTTTCCAGACGGGCCAGAAAATTGCGCTGGCGGGAAGAATTAAGTCCGGTTTCTTTTTCTAAAGCTTCCGTTACCGCTTCTTTTACGGTTATCCCGATTAATTCCCCCAGCTTGGAGTGTTGCCCGGCATCAGTAAAAACGTTAGGGGAGCCGGTATTTGAGACCACCATTATTCCATCCGTACCAGAACCGGTGGCAATACCCCGGGAGTAACGACTGGGAGCCATTAATTCTTGCAGGGCGGCTGATTTTGCCTCGGTGGCCGTAATTAAAGCCCGGACCAGGGTTTGCGGCAGCAGGTTGCCGTTAACAAAAAGTAAAATGTTAATTGTTCCCCCGACATAAATCCACTGGTTATTGTCTTCAAAGTAAAAGGCCGGGTCGCCAGCCCTTCCCCCGTTTATATCTATTCCGGCCGTGACTATGGCCGTAACTTCCAGCGTTCTAAATTTAGCTGCTTTTAAAGCGGCATTTTCCATTCGGGCGGCCGTTATTAAACCGGCCGCGCTACGGGGCGAAAACCCCAGCCTGGTTACCACCATTTTTAAATAAGCTTCTACGCTTCCGCCCTCAAAATCTTCCGGATTGTGTTTAGTGGGCGGGATATGGTGGTTGAAAACGACCGGTAAATTTTCCTGGTAACCTCCGTTAAGGCGGGAGGTGCTTAAGACGCGACAGGGGTAAGGAAGTTTTACCAGTAAAGTATCTTCTAAACGGAGCAGTTCCTCACCCGTGTTCATTTGGTAGCTTATCCGGTGATCTTTTTTGTTCATTCCTGGTTTATTTTTTATATCTCCTGAAAATTTTTTTCTAATTTTACAATTCTACCTGAAAGGTAAATTTCCTTTTTGAAATTTATTATTTCAAGAAAATTTAAGCAAACCAGCGTCTTTTTGGCAAAAGGACTAATCATTTGCCTTTTTTCGGCCATAATTTTACTGGACAACCATTTAAAAATATGCTAGCCTTACTTTAACTAATTGAATAGCTTTTTATGCCCGGGTGCCTTTGGCTAAAGCCAGGGGAAAAGGGAACCAGGTGCAAATCCTGGACGGTCGGGCCACT
>DMDI01000168.1:2642-2766 GCA_003445555.1 Desulfotomaculum sp.
CCTGGACGGTCGGGCCACTGTAATTGGGTAGCGGCTTACCAAAAAGCCACTGTTCCGCCCTCAATGGCAACCAAAAAATTTATTTGATTTTTAGGACAAGGGATATATTGAGTGCGGGATGGGA
>DMDI01000001.1 GCA_003445555.1 Desulfotomaculum sp.
CGATAAGGATTATTGGAACAGGCATCTTTACCCTGTTGACCCCGTTGAAAGGACCGTTTGGACACATGATGGGTGTTTTTGTCGTTACGCCAGTACCTTATATTGCCGCTATTGCCTATATCCTCCAGATTAACCTCTTCTCCCGGCCTGCCCTCTCCGGCATGCTATGCCGCAGTCCAGGTCAAATGACCTGCCGATCCTAAGCCCATTCACGTTTTTTATAACAGGACTGCAAATTGTGTTTGCCCGGCCATTGCATAAATATATTTCTTCTATCCGATAATAAAAAGTAAAGGGGGTGTAATATTGAAAACTCTTAGTAAAACGGCGCTTGTTCTTGTAATCATAGGCGCTATAAACTGGCTGCTCGTCGGACTATTTCAGTGGGATTTGGTATCCGCTCTTTTCGGCCCGGGGCCAGTCAGAATTTCTTCCATTCTCAGCAGAGTTATTTACACCATTGTAGGCCTGGGCGGTTTATATCTTATACCTATGCTGGTTTCAAGGGAAAACAGGCAAACAGTAGAATAAATAACCGGCAGCTCTTTTTCCTAAACGTGGGTTTTAAAAAACCTACGTATTAATTTATATTCAGAAAAAAATAAAAGGTATAAAAAAATGGCTTTCATACCCAAAAAAGTTTTTTTTGAGCCTGAATCTTTAAAATACCCCCTTGGTGAAAAATTGCTGCGTTTCTTCGAAAAAAAAGGGGCGCCGGTTGCTTTCACCGCATCTCACAACAGACTCCCCGGCTATCCTCGCCGCCACCACAGGGAAAGTTACCTCGAAGGCAAAAAAACTCTGGTGGTCGGCGTCCGCCGGACGTTATCCTTCGCATCCTGCAGGCCTTCGGCAAATTATCAGCTCCCCCTGGTAACAAGCTGCCCCGGCCAGTGTGAATATTGTTACCTGATGACCAACCTGGGTAAAACTCCCTATATCCGTGTCTATGTAAATCTGGAAGAAATCCTGTCTGCCGCAGGCGAATATATAAATACGGCAAAGAAAGTTATGCAAACTTTCGTTTCGTAACCAAATTTCCTGATATCGATACACTTCTTGACGCCGACCACAGAGGAAAAACCAGGTTTCGTGTAAGCATAAACCCCGACACCCTGATTAAAAAATTTGAGCATGCCACACCTGTTTTGTCGGTCCGGCTGGCTACCGCTAAAAAAGCGGCTGAAGCCGGATACCCTGTAGGATTTCTCGTAGCCCCGGTAATTGCTGTTGACGGGTGGAAAAGACACTACCAGGAACTTTTCAGTAAAGCTTCCAGCGTTTTGAAGGATTATAAAGAAGGGCTTACTTTTGAATTTATCAGCCACCGCTTTACGAAAAGGGCCAAGGCTGCCATTCTGGATGTTTTTCCGGAAACCGAACTGGAACTGGACGAACAATCAAGGATTTTTAAATTTGGCCAGTTCGGTTACGGGAAATACATTTACACGGAAGAACTTTTTCAGGAAATAAAAACTTTTTTAACCTCTCTTACCGAAAAGCATTTCCCCGGCGCGCGCATCGAATATTTTGTCTGATGTAACTACTAAAAACTAATTTGCATTTAGATCAGAAGGCGTTTGAGATCGTACCGCCGGGTGAAAAACCCCGCCATGAGATCCCCCTTTTGCTGAAGGCGCGGCCAGACGGAGTAAATGTTAAACTGGGACGGAACTATGCAGCCCCGGGCTGCTTCCTCCCAGGAAAGCGGCGCCGAAACCGGCGCTTCCGCAATGGGCCGCAGGCTGTAAGGGAAAACCATTGTACGACCCCGGGCATTCTGAAGATAATCCAGGTAGACCTTGCCCGTCCTGTTACTAATTTTATGCTCCAATGTAACTTTGTCGGGTACCGCGTCCAGCACGGCGCGGGAAATTTTACGCGCCGCAAGGGTAGTTTCTTTAAATGTGCAGTTTGGCGTGACCGGAACAAAAAGGTGCATCCCCGTGGCCCCGGATGTTTTTGGCCAGGCGTCCATCTTAAGTTCCTGCAATACCTGCCTGAGAATAAGCGCAACATCCAGGCAGTTTTGAAAAGTCGCCGGAGGTTCGGGATCCAAGTCGAAAACCATAATATCGGGATAATCAATCGAGCCTGCTTTAGATAACCAGGCGTGTATTTCAATGCACCCCTGGTTGATCAGCCAGAGGAGGCTCTTTCGATCGGTTACTACAGCATAGTTTACTTCCTTGCCGGCATGCCGGTGATAAACAGTTACCGAACGCAGCCACCCGGGAGCATATTCAGGAATTTCTTTTTGGTAGAACGACTTTCCGTCAATACCGTCAGGATACCTTTTCATAACCAGAGGACGGCCGTCAAGCCAGGGAAGGATATATTTGCCCACTAGCATGTAATAGGCAATAACATCACTTTTGGTTATCGCCTTTTGCGGAAAGAAAAGCTTTTCCGGCCTGGTGATCAAAGATCCGTCGACGGTATCCGGCGCAAGATCCATAAAAGCAACCCCTACTCTGAAAATTAACTTGAAATTAACTTGCATTAGGAAGGTCAACTGAGGTGCGTGCTCAAGAACCGGTCATAGCAGGCTTTGCCTTTTCACCCTTGATTTTTTCCAGACTCAACCTCAAGGTTTCCGTCAAATCGATCAGGTTGTCTTTAACTGGTTCGGGGGGCGCCTCAAACTTTTCATCGGCGATCTTCCTTTGAATATAACCTTTTAATGTCTCCCTGAAATTATCCTGGTACTTTTTTGGCTCAAAGGGAGAAGTCAGCGAATCGATCAAAAGTTTAGCCATGGACAGCTCTTTTTCCGTAATCCGGTCAGGGAATAAATCCAGAGCCTCCGGTTGTTTTATCTCATCGGGATAGTAAATCGTGGAAAGGGAGAGCGTATTTTTTCCATAGACTCTGATCGCTGCAATGTTTTCTTTTGTGGACAGGACAACCCTGGCCATAGCTGCGCGGTTGCTGTCCAGCATAGCTTTAAGCAGCAGGGCGTACGGTTTTTCGCCTCCCTCTCCCGGAGCAAGATAATAGCTTTTTTTAAAGTAGATAGGGTCAATTTCTTCCGGATCAATAAATTCGGAGATCTCGATCTGTTTTGCCTTCAGCTTTGGAATCTCCCTCAATTCCTCTTCAGTAAAACCCACAAATTGACCCGGGGCAAATTCAAAGCTTTTTAAAATATCATCCTGTGTAATTTCCTTTTCGCAAACTTCGCAAAACTT
>DMDI01000059.1 GCA_003445555.1 Desulfotomaculum sp.
GAAAGCCGTAGCGTGTTCAGATGGTTTAAATTTTCTTTCCAATTTAAGAATTGGTTTTTCTCCCCGGGCCTTTTTATGAAGGGACTTAAAATCACTAGGGGGGTTTCCCATCAGGTAACCATAAAGAGTGTCTTGTTCTTCCCCCTCGGTCCGAAAATAATCTTCAAAAATTAAGGCCGGTAAAGGATGAACATACCGTCCTTCATTTTGGATGGGACTATTGAGCAACTCGTATTCTGTTTTCTGGTTTATAAGGCGCTGAAGCCCAAAAACAGTTGAGTTAGGGGTTCGAAGCGGGACAGCTACCTTACTATAAAAATGGAAGAGATTGTGGCAGGAAACTTCCCGGCTTAAGGAGACCCTACTTACCGCAAACCCCATATCCAGCGCCAGGTGCTCGATTGAAGCAAGAACATGGGTTTTTCCTTGACCATATTTTCCCCATACGAACTTTCCAGGTAAATTTTGACCTCCCGCAAAAATTTTAAGGTCTTCCTTAAAAATTTCAAGCAGGTTTGGCCTAAGGTCAGGTAAAGCTTTTGTTGATGCTCTGGTAGGAACACCGGCCCGCAAGGATTCTAACACCGCAATAGCGGATAGCCGTTCATTATCGTACCTATTCATAATCGGTGGCCTCCTTTTCAACCAGAAGGGCATTTTCCATAACCTGAGCCCGCAATTTACTATGAAGGTTAAGGTCAGGTAATTCCTTATATTTACGTTTATAACCGGCTGTCCGGAAGATTTGGTTTAAACGCTCGGCTACTTTACCTGGAAAGTCTGGACCATTTACCCTAAGGTGAGCATCAACATCAACAATATCACAATAGGGATTAAACTCTTTGCTTGGAATAAGGCCTGTTTGAAGACGCATCCATAAAGCATCATAACTTTTTAACCCCCGCATTTCGTCTTCTATAATTTCCCGTCGTCCGGCAAGAATTAGCAGAAAACGGGGTAATAGTTCTACATCGTCAATGAACTGTCTAATGAGTTCGCGGGTATCTTTAACGGCGTTACGGGTATAGTCAAAGCGTTTAGTATTTGGAAGGCGTTCGGTCATAATTTCAAGGTTGTCAATCATTAAAACTAAACCGGTCATTTCGGCCATTTTTAAAATTTGCACCAGCGAATTTAGCCAGGCGCGCGCATTTGATTTTTGAAGCCGCTCGTATAAACCGGTTGTTTTCTTTTCATGGCGCTCCAGATTATGGCCACAAAGCCATTTAACAGCAACGTTAAGTGTATTTATATTTCCTGTAACCATCCTACTGGTAACAACATTATAACAAAAAGCAACAAAGGATGGTCCTGCGTCAAGTGCCCGAAAAGTGTTACCTACGGCTTGTCTGATTAATCTTTTAGCTTCACTTACCGGATGGCATTCTTTTTCTACCAGGATAGGTAAAAGGGGCTGGCTTCCATCATAATGCTCCTGGTAGTATCCCAGGTCACGAGCCACCCGGCAGCAAAGACCCTTTATTATTTTTTCTTTATCAATCTTTTCCACCATGACCCGGTATAGATTTGGGAGATCATTAAGCCTTTTTCCCATTTCGGGGGCTGATAAATAAACAACCTCGTAGCCAAGGTCCCGGGCATCCTGTTCCACGCAGCGCAAAAGATGTGTTTTACCTGACCCTGCCCTACCAACCAGTACTTTTACCTTGCTTCCTCCCTGGGCCAGATAATTATACAGGTAATGTTCCTTAAAACGATCAAGCCAATGCTCTTCCCCTAAAGTCATTTCAGCAAGAAGAGCACGATCAAGAGGAGGTTTGCCTGAACGCAAGTTTTCCAGCTCTATTTCATCTATAACTATGTTACTCATCTCCTTTATAGATAATTAAACTACTGATTCGGCTTTCTCTCCCCTGGCTATCCACAACTACAAGGCCGTGGGCCGGGTTACGCGGCTGACCAAAATCAAACCTGTATTCCTTATAACGGATGTCGTATTGCTCTTTAAGGCGTCCTAATTCATAGGAAAAAAGATTTTTGGGGTAGATTTGCCTTGAGACATGATATCCGGTCATGAGGCCATAGATAGTAAAAATAGAAACTGCTTTGCCCCAAAGGACCTTATCATTACGGTAAGCAATTTTATTACCATATTCATAAGCAGCCAAAAGATCCCGGCAAAAACGCTGGGAATCAAACCTTTTCTCAACAAGGGATTTATAATGTTGGGCAATCCAGGCCGCCAGACGGTTTGGTTCAAATATTCCCGTGGTTTCACTTTTCCGCCCCAGGGAAAGTCGTACTGTTCCTTCGTTTATATTTAAGTTTAGCTTAAAAGGAGTTAATTCATAATTAGGAAACTCACCTTTAAATTTAAGTCCTGCCTCCCGAAGGGTTTTTTCTAGGCTTACCGGATAAGTCTCGCTTTTTAAAATTTCTTCCTTGTTTTGAGCTTCGTTAATAATTTGATTATGCATTGCTTCCCAAACCATGCCAAGCTGGTTGATATTTTCGTTGGCCAATTTAAGAATATTATCGTTAGTTTTTTTATCCCAGACTGATAACGCTGTTTTGAGTTGGGTAAAGTTCTTATTGAGCCGCCTTATCAGGGAAACAAGTTCATCCCATCTTAAATTATTTAAATTATTGTGATTTGACACCGTCCAGACCTCCTAAAGAAAAATTCTTTATTTTCGAATTTAGAAGGGGTTAATCATTATCTTCTACCAATTTGTTAGTAATACTTCGTCATAACTATTAATTTTCCTTCAAAATTTGGCCTGGGTTACTTCTTTTTTCAGGGGAGTTCCCCATGAAGAACTTTCATTCTCTCCATTAATCATGAAAATAGTATATTTGGCAATTCCCCCTCCCCTTGCGGGAGGGGGTTAGAGGGAGGGGGCGTTTTTTACCTTTCACCCTCTCCCTAGCCCTCTCCCTTCGAGGGAGAGGGAACTATTTAATCTATTTTCTGAGGAGTATACGTGAAACATGGGAAGCAGGGGGACGTGTTTTTTGCTTCCTTGAACTTTGGTAAATAAACAGGCTGGAAGCAGGGGGAAGCAGGGGGACGTGTTTTTTGCTTCCAAAGCAGGGGGACGTG
>DMDI01000249.1 GCA_003445555.1 Desulfotomaculum sp.
GTTTTGCTAACTCAGAACAGGCAGGCAACAGGCAAGAGAACCGTCCCTTTGCCTCCCTGTCTGGATTACTTTTAGCGACCAACCGTAGCAATTCCGTATTGTTTGAAGTGCTGGTCAAAAGTAAAGGCAAAGTTGATACCGTGCCGGCGTATTACAGCAAAACTTGTCGCATCAGTCAAGGAAAAATCCTTATCATGGTACCGCTTTATAATTTCCCTGGCGAAACTTTCGTCACCGGGAGTTACCCGGATAAGGTTCCAATCGAAAGTTACAAGCCATTCCAGGGCAATGTTCCGGTCTAAACGAGCGAGTAGCAATGCATGGCATTCCGCCACCAAAAAATTGGTCATCACAAGAGTTGCGCCTTTAGCCACCAGGCTTTTTAAAACCGCCACGGCCTTTTCGTGCCATCTATCCTGATTGTTAAGCAAAGCAAGGACGGCACTTGAATCTACCAAAACAATCACTTTTTATGTCTCCTGTTCGATAGCCTTAGCCAGATATCGATCGTGTTCCTCGGCCAGATCTGACGGGCCTTCCCCCTTTCCGATCAGCTCAAAAATGGCATCTTGCGGACTGGCCTTTTTAAATGGCAGGAACTTACGCAAGATCAGCTCTTCATCACTAACATATACTGCCAGATGGTCACCTTCTTTAATCCCCAGCAAATTTCTAACTTTTACAGGCAATGTCATTTGTCCCTTTGAAGTTAGCTTAACCACTTCAAATTTTTCAGACATCTAACTTCTCCTTTCTGCGTAAGAATATCTTACCTAAAAATTTTAATACTCTTCTTGGTTGATGTCAATTGTTTTTCAATCAAAGAAAAATTTTTTTCCTCCCCATGGAACTTTTGGGGGATTTTTTTGTCTATATATAAAGAGGCAACTGAGGAAAGGCTCTCCACGAGTTGAAGAGTTTCTCACCAGTTACCTGATTAACTAACCGGCCGGCGCCCACCTGCTCATACACCCAGACAGGGGCAGCCCAGGCAGGAACACCAAAGAAGTAAGGGACACCGCTCAGGCGTACCAGGAGAAGAAAGATTTTGGTAAAGGAGGGAAGCTTCCAAAGGTTTTAGGGAAATAAACTTAGCTAATTTTTAATTGGCATTTGAAAAAGATGGAGAAAGTTAGTTGGAAAAGGAAAACAAAAAGTAATTAAATTATGACAAGGAGGGAACAAACTTTGCGTAAAAATAAGAAACTAATTGCCATTTTGACCACCCTACTTATGCTATTGACAATTTTGCCGTTGGGGGCAGGGGTAGCCTTTGGGGCAACTGGTTATTCGGCTACGGTGACCACGGTAGATGATAATAAGTGGCAACCATTGGGTACAGTTTCGGCAGAGATTGCGGCTGGGTTGTTGAGTAATGGTCATGCCGTAAATCTAAGTCTGCCTACCAATGATTTTAAATTTTATAATGATGAAATTGGTGCTGCGATAATTGACAAAGTAAGAGTTGGTAGTGATGATAAGTACCAGGTATACCAAAATACAGTTACAGGGGTAGTTTATTACGCTGAAATATTGGTACCAATGAACTACGAAGGTAATGCCAACGCTTTATATGATGATAGTCTTGTAAGTGGTAAGCCAAACAGGCTGGACATTTCAATTCTGGACACAAATGAAATCCAAATTAGGATAGCCGAAGAGCTCACGGGTATAGGCAGCGGCAACAGAGCCCACTTCAGGCTTTACCTACACAAAATTTTCATTGAAGATGGCTATACCGGTGATATTGAATTAAACGCCGAGAGAACAACCAGCATTTCCGGTTTTCCGCAAGGAAAAATTTTAGTTGGCCGTTGTCCGGGCGGGAGAGTGGACTTAGCCGTGCCAGAACTAAATACTTTTACCGATAGCACCACGGTACGGATAAGGTTAAGAGAAACAGTAGCCGGATCTTTAGTAAAAAATACGGAAAGTTTGCGGCTAACCTTACCCAGCGGTTTTGCCTGGGCCCAGTTAACGACAAAAGAAGCCGAAGGCTATCCAATTAAAATTAACAATTATATTTACGCTAAAGACATTGGCGGCGGTGGATTGCACGACCTTGCTTTAGGTGAAGGTGAAGTTAAAGATGACGAAATTAAAATTAACGTTACAAACGAAAGCAGCGAAGGGGTTTGGCTGGAGCTTTTGGTTAAAGTAACGGTTGATGATGAAACAAAGGCTCAAACAGGAGAAGACGGAAAGGTAATGGTAAGAATTGGCGGTAAAAGTGATACTAAGGATAGTGAAGCCCCAATTGCTTTTTATGGGGAATACGGGTCAAAAATCGAGGCTAAGGCTACGGCTCCTAAAGTTATAGCCGGTATGCTGGAACAAGAAATTACGGACATTGTAATTAAGGAAACTGCCGCGGGCAGTTTAGTAAATGGTCGGACCATTATTCTTACTTTACCAAACAATGCCAAGTGGGGAGCCGTAGACAAAGGCGATAGTGACAAAGGTTGTAGTATTGATCTGGTAGGATTCCCTGGCCGGGATGGAAGAGCAGCTAAATGGGAGGTAACCAAAGTATCTACTAAAGATCCGGCTACCCTTGAACTGGAAGATTTAGAAGTAGTTTTAGAAGCAGGGGTAACTGGGGATTTAGAAATTGAGGTTAGCGGTACCGCCGGTGTTTCTGGAAAAATAAAGGTAGCCGAGGCAATAGCTCCCGTTGAAGTTAAGGCAGACGGCAAACCAGAAGTAAGGATAGGTCTTGCTGGTCAAAAAGGTGCCGACCTAACTATTACGGAAGTGGCGGCCGGTGCAATTGGAGACTTTACCAACGCTAAGCTTATTGTAGACCTTCCAGATGGCATGAAATTTGACAAAATACCTAAAGTAGAAATTACCGAAGGCGACTTAGACATTAATGAATCTGGTGTTAAACGGCAAAAAGATGATATTGATGATAACCAATTAGTTATTCCCATTGACCGCAAGAGCAGTAAGGCCAGTACCATTAAAATAAGCGATATAATTTACACCTTAGACCGTAACGTGCCTGAAGGAGACGTTACCGTTAAAATAAAAGGTAGTGCCGTGGTTCAAGTCCATGATAAGGATGAAATAGGAGATTACTACTCTTTGGCGGCTGGCTTTGCAAGCAATGAAATGGTTAAAATTGAAGGCTATGAGGCCTTTAGACTTGACGATAGTAAGATTTGGCCACAATCAGGTACTGCAGCAAAGGTGGCCGGAGCCGTATGCGTCACCCCCGCCCCGGGCGAAGTGAAGCCTGGTGTTGCCGTCTTTACCATTGGCGACACCAAGTACAAAATAGGTGATAAGGAAGAAACCATGGATGTAGCCCCGTACGTAAAGAATAACCGGACTTACCTGCCGGTCCGCTACGTGGCCTATGCCCTTGGTGTTACACCCGGCAACATTCTTTGGGATAACACTAACGGAACGGTAACCTTAATTAAAGGTGACCGGGTAATCCAGGTACAAATTAAAAGTAAAGCCATGCTGATTAACGGCGCCAAAATTGTTATGGATGTGGCTCCGGAAATTAAAGACGGCCGCACCATGTTGCCCTTCCGCTGGATCGCCCAAGCTTTAGGGGCTAGCGTAGAGTGGGATGAGGCCACCAAGACGGTAACCATGAAACTGTAACCCTTAAATAAAAGGTCCTACCTGCCCTGACTGCCGTCAGGCAGGCAACAGGCAAACCAAAAGCGTTAAAAAAATCCGGGTTCCTTAACGGAACCCGGATTTTTTCATGTTGTATTCTGGATGTTGAAATGTTATAATGTAGTCACGGAGGTGACCACAATGGAATTTGCAAGTGTAAGGGAATTTAAAACTCACGCCAGTGAATTTATCCGCAAGAAAGAGGCGGTACTGGTTTTTCGAAGCGGCAAACCAGCAGGTGTCTTTGTTCCCTGGGAAGACTTAAACATTGAAGACGATGTGCGCCGGGCGGCCCTCAAGGCCCTGGCAGCGAAGATTGCCAAAGAGCGGGAGGAAAAAGGAATTACAGAGGAAGAGGTGTTGGAGGATTTTGCAACTTTCCGGAAAGATCGCCGTGGACGCGAACGTGGTGCTTTCGGCGTTGATCGGCGGGAAAGCAAATAGGGTGTTTGCTGAGGCGAAAGATGTAAAATTTGTTACAACTGCTAGCGTGATCAGTGAAATTAAGGAATATATCCCGGTTTTGGCCAAAAAGAAGGGTTTAAGCGGGGATGTTATGGAGGCTGCCTTTTCTCTGTTAAAGTTGGAGGTTGTATCGAGAGAAACTTATTCTGAGCAGATTCCGGCAGCTATGACCCTGATCGGAAAGCGCGATCCGGAGGATGTGGAGCTTGTTGCGCTGACGTTGGCGCTGAAATGTAAGGTCTGGTCGAATGATAACGATATGGTAGAATTGGAACAGACAAAAACTTATACAACGGCGGAAATGTTACGTTTAATAGACCAACTTTGACCCGGCCGCACCATGCTGCCCTTCCGCTGGATCGCCCAGGCCCTAGGGGCCAGTGTACAGTGGGATGAGGCCACCAAGACGGTAACCATGAAACTGTAACCCTTAAATAAAAGGTCCTACCTGCCCTGACTACCGTCAGGCAGGCAACAGGCAAACCAAAAGCGTTAAAAAAATCCGGGTTCCTTAACGGAACCCGGATTCTTTCTTTTTCAACTTTACTCATGTTGTTTTATTCTGTAATCAATGTTAGAATTTAAAAAGAAAAGGGAATGATGAAGAATAGAGGTGCTGGGAAAATGAAAAATGTTGTGGTCAGCAGCGTGTATGAATATGAAACTTCACTTATAAAAAACTTTTATAATCTATTGCCTTCCGCAGGCAATAAATGCTAAACTATTTTTATCATTCTGAGTGATGTGATACATGGTGGTGAACGCGTCCAGGTGAAAACAACTGATGATCAGATTTATGAGTTCTGTAATTCCCACCCGGAAATTATTGTCGCTTACCTTTTTGGTTCTCAGGCTACCGGTAAGTCCGGCCTTTTAAGCGATATAGATCTGGCTTTTTTGCTTGCTGATCCTTTATCTAACGAAAATTATTTCCGTTACGGTTATAAGGCTCACCTTACCTCCGAATTAATTAAACTCTTTTCCAACAACGATATAGACGTGGTAATTTTAAACGATGCCCCGCCACTTTTAAGATTCCAGGTTGTCTATCACGGTCAGGTAATCTTTTCGCGTTCAGAAAAAGAACGGCTGGCTTTTCACGTCAAGGTTTTCAATGAATACCAGGATTTTCGACCTTTTCTTGCCGTTCAGAACCAGTATTTCGTCCGTCGTCTACGAGAGAAGGTGAGCCGCTATAGTAGCAGATAGGGAAGTAATCCAAAAAAAATTGGCTGAACTGGAAAAATATATTAATGAGCTCAAAAAGCATCAATATTACACCTTGGAAGATTTACAAAAAGATGTGGGGAAGCAATGGATTGCAGCCCACGGATTGCAACTGGCTGTTCAGATTGTTCTTGACGTGAGCAACCATATCCTGGCCGACCGGGGAGTAAACGCTCAGGATTACACCGACGTTATTGATAAAATGGGAGAGCATGCTATTATCCCGCTGGAGTTCGCCCAAAAGATCCGGGGCATGGCTGGTTTCCGGAATGTAATTATTCACGGTTATTCGACACTTGATTTACACAAAATGCAGGCTATCTTAAAAAACGGTCTTGCGGACTTTACGGAGTTTTCCAGGCACATCGTTGATTTTATGGACAAGTAGCGTCAAAGCAAAAACATATAATCAAGATAGCATTGACAGCCTGGGCATGAAATAATATAATTATAATTAAGTTCAAGGAGTATTACCAAGTAATACTGAGGGGAGATTTGCTTGATGAGAGAGACAATTGTCTGGACGGTCTCATTACCCCCTGCAATGGCTCAGAAAGTTGATGCTTTCGCCAAAAAAGAGCAGCATACCCGTAGCGAAACAATACGTGAAGCCTTACAACAGTATATCAGCATGAAAGAATGGGAACTATTGCAAGCAGAAGCTTCAGCAAGAGCCAAAGCGATGGGTATTGTTAACGATGCTGACGTCGAACGCTTATTAGACGAAGTCAGGTTTTGAAATGGTGAAGGCAGTTCTAGATACAATACAAAGATAATTTCGCCTGCGGAGTTTATGCACGTGCTTGCCAGACCAAAAAAGTAGAAAGGCAAGCGGGAACGGTTCTTGGTTGCCCGGCAGTCTTTCCCATAATCCTGCTCACATTAATTAAGATATCCCGGCGTCAAGCAAAACAGATCTTTTTCAAATAAAGTTATGCTGATTAACGAGGTAACCATTACTATGGATGTGGCCCCGGAAAATAAAGACGGCCGCACCATGCTGCCCTTCTGCTGGGTTGTCCAGGCCCTAGGGGCCAGTGTACAGTGGGACGAGGCCACTAAGACGGTAACCATGAAACTGTAACCCTTAAATAAAAGGCCAAAAGCGTTTAAAAAATCCGGGTTCCCTTAAAAAGGGACCCGGAATTTTTCTTCTTTAAGGAAGTATACTTGCCTGGAATGATTTTTCACGTTATATCAGAAACCAGGATAAGCGATGTATAAATACGAGATAATTATTTACTGGAGCGAAGAAGATAAAAAGTATATAGCTGAAATACCCGAGTTACCGGGCTGCATGGCAGATGGTGACACTTATGAAGAAGTCATAAAAAATGTTCAAATTATCATCTCTGAATGGATAGAAACCGGAAAAGAACTGGGTCGGGCAATTCCGGAACCGAAAGGAAAGCTCATGTACGCTTGAGAATCTTAGGGGAAGACAAGGGGACGGTTCTCCTGT
>DMDI01000010.1 GCA_003445555.1 Desulfotomaculum sp.
CGTCCCAATAACCTGTGCACCCAAGCGGAGGTAACGGTACTTATCGACCGGGCTGTATTCAAAATATTTAACATCCAGGCAGCAGACGAAGACATGCCCGAAAACGAGGACGCAGTTGACGAAGACAGCGACGTACCGGTATGGGCGAAAAACGAGGTGAAGCGGGCAGTGAAAAATAACTTCATCAACCTCAAACGCTTTCACTCGCATGTGCAGATGAGCCGCCTGGAGTCCTGCATTCTACTGTCAAAGTACCTGGAGAAGTGCGGGATGCTGGAACCGGTATCCGTATCCGAACTAAGTTTTAACCCCTTTAAGGACAGCGGCCTAATCTCCGATGAGGACTATGGGTATATCCTGGCCCTTTATAAGCTGGGGATTATCAAAGGCAACCCCGACGGCAACTTTAACCCAAACGGCACCATCAAGCGGGTAGAGATTTTTATAATCATAAACGCTTTGTATGATAACGGCCCTTCGGTAACTGATGATGTATATGCCCCAATTTGGGATAGTGACAGCAAAATCACGGCGACCAATGTCGGCACGGATAGCGTAGAACTTGAATGGGACCCGGCTGACGACAATGTGAAAGTTACCGGCTATAAAATAACTTACACCGATGACGGGGTGGATAAGGTAAAGACAGTTAATCAAGCACTCACTACCACGATTACCGGCCTGGACTCCGATGCAGAATATGAATTTACCGTCCAGGCGCGGGACGCGGCCGGCAACTGGAGTATGGATGGCCCTTCGGTGGAAGTAACTACCAAGGAAGCAAACGACACCACGAACCCAATCTGGCCCTCAGGAAGTGAACTTGAGGCTAGCTCCATAACTAAGACAAGCGTCACCCTGGAATGGCCGGATGCCACGGATAATGAAGAAGTAACCAAGTACAAGGTCTACCAGGATGACGAGTTAAAGGCAATTTTAGGCGCTGACAAGAATGAAGTCACCATATCGGGCCTGGAAGAAGGCGCCGAATACACCTTCAAGGTTAAAGCGGGCGACGATGCAGGCAACTGGAGCACCTACCTGAGTTTAAAAGTTGAAACTGATAGTTAATTTTAATTAAGGGTGAAAATATCAAAAATTCAATAAAAAACCGGGATCGTCCTAATCCCGGTTTTTTAGTTATTTAACTGAATTTATGTTAATAAATAACTATGCCACAGAAACTATTGCAATAAACCTGATTGCTGTAACAGGATGAGTTAATAATCCTTTGATTACCAATTTGCCTTTTAGAATTTCTTTAATTATTCCCCAGCCTCTTTTAGTAAAAAACCCCACAGGCAGCACCCCGCCGATTACTTTTACCTGAGAAACATCAAGTATTTGGTCCGTAGTAGCTTTAATAACCAATTTCAGTGGTTCCGCAAAGCCATTTTTAATGACCAGGTTATTGTTAAAAATAAGAGTTGCCTTTTGATCTGTATCGACACCATTTATACCGATAGAACATTTCATCTTCTGAGCAAGCTGCTGCTTGTCGGCATTATTTAGATTTTGGGTCAAGAGCATATTCAGTAAAAAACACAAGCCATTCGCTTGATCTCCATCGACAAGTTCCAAATTCACATTTGACCCCACCCTGTCAATAAATTTATTTTAATACTCAGTAGGGACTTTTCCTGCAGCTGCCAAAAAACTATTGAAAGCGCCAGCATTTTTAATTGCTGCGTCAACAGGCCCCTTAAGCATTTTCACTTTACCCATGGCCAACATTTTTGTGGCTTGCTCCTGTCCGGAAGCAATCTTTTTCCATGTATCACTATCTGCCACAATTACGAAAGTTAAATCTTCATCCTTAAATTTCGGTTCACCTGCCCAAGTCACTTTACCGGATACAAAGCTGATATGAAATTTATTGTCCGAGGCGGCAAGTTCCATGTTATAAGTAAAGCTTGCAGGATCCGCCAACCCCTTGAAAAAAGCAGCGTCATTATTTACTGCGTCTTTAAATGCATTAGCCCAATCATTAGAACCGAATTTCATTAGATAACCTCCTATAAATTGAAATTTAAATAAAAATAAATCCTGAGAACTTCTTGGTGCTTGTTTAGAAATTACATCTTTAACTGTTCATAAACCACCCCGCTTCCGATTGAGTTGATCAGCAATGGAGTTTTCATATTTTTTAGGATCATGCTCCGTCTTTCCGATACAAGGACAATCAGGGTTCACCACAAAAGGACAAGCTGGAGAATCATCCTCCTGCTGGCGCCGCTTTAACGGCATGGATGTCTGCTTAGCCAATAAATTAGCGATTCTTTAACTTCTTTTTTAATATATTCCATTTTAATAATATTTTGTGATTGCATAATTTATGTATTTTATAAAATATACTGTATATATAGTCAATTGTCAACATACAAATGCATCAACCTATATAAATTATTGCTACTAAAGCAGACCGTATTAAGTAGTTATTTTGAAGAAAGTTTTTTAAACTAAATATCTTGATAATTTATGCAAAGTGCGCCGGACTGCATCAGAAAACCTTTCCAACACACTGCGTATCTTACAGCATAACAAAGCCTACGGGATTATGATATACAGGTTTTTTCAAAATTATACCCCTGGCTACGCACCCGCTCCTTACCTGATGGGATTATACCTCTGAACTCTCTTCCCAGTTTAAAGCTATTGGCTGTCCTGTAAATGAAAATAAAATGAGGGTTTCTTTTCACCCCGATCAGAGAATCCTTCTTCGTAGCATATAGATTTCTGGCCTGGGATTCTCCTATAAAAGCTTTGGAGACATTCTTTTCTGTTTTTGTGCCTTTTAAAGACCTGGAAGTTTTCTCTGCAGGCTATACTTTTTTAAATTCAGATTTGGCAGCCCCGCATACGGGGCACCCCCAACCGGAAGGAAGTTTTTCAAATGGCGTGCCGGCCGGTACGCCATTATCCGGATCACCCATTTCGGGATCATAGATATAACCACAGACAGAACAAACGAATTTCCCCGCTTTTTCCGTCGCTGCCGCTTCCGGAGCCTGGCTTTTAATATAAGTAGGCGCGTTCCGGCTCACGCTTCCCTTTTTAACTTGCTGATAATATGCGTAAGTCATCGGAGTCCCTTCCTTTAGTAACTCCGCCTCAGTAACCTCCCCTATAAAGACCGTATGTGTCAATGCGTCAATCTCATTGATAACCCTGGCACCCATATAAGCCAGTGTATTATCGACAAGATATGGAATTCCATCCTTACTTAATAAATAGTTGATACCGTTAAATTTGTCAGTGTCTCTGCCGCTTTTGAAACCAAATTGTCCGATTAATGAAAAAGGAACGTCCTGTGACAACACTGAAACGAGAAAATGACTTGCTTTCCCGTACATACTCATTGGTCAGGTTTTTTTTGTTAAGGCTGATTGCAATAGTCATTGGTTCGCTTGAGATTTGGAAGACGGTGTTGGCAACCTGTCCGTTCAGCAGGATTCCCTTCTTTGAAGCAATAACATAAAGGCCATAGCTTAAATTGTACAATGCTTTAGAATTCAATACTTTACACCTCCAA
>DMDI01000272.1 GCA_003445555.1 Desulfotomaculum sp.
TGACTCCTTTTTATACTGCTTACGTAAAGATTGCCGAAGGCTGCAATCAACATTGCACTTTTTGCGCCATTCCTTTAATTAAAGGACCCTACCAAAGCCGTAAAATGGAAGATATTGAAACTGAGGTAGCCCGGCTGACTAATAAGGGAGTTAAAGAAATAAATCTAATTGCCCAGGATATCACTAGTTACGGGAAAGACATATATGGCGAGTATTGCTTAAGCAAATTGCTGCGTCGCCTGGTCAAGGCAACCCCGGAAAAAGTATGGCTTCGTCTTTTATATGCTCACCCGGCCAGTTTTAGACCGGAACTGCTGACGGTGATAGCAGAGGAGAATAAAATTTGTCGTTACCTGGATTTGCCTTTGCAGCATATTAGCGACCCCATACTTGAAAGGATGAACCGGCAAAAAAAAGGGGTGGATATTCGTAGTTTAATCAAGCAAATTAGAAATACCATACCCGGCTTGACCCTGCGCACTACTTTTATCGTAGGTTTTCCCGGAGAAACAGAAGACCACTTTCAAGAACTGTTGTCTTTTATGCGTGAAGTATGTTTTGAAAAGGTAGGGATATTTAAATATTCCCCGGAGGAAGGGACGCCGGCGGAAACTATGCCGGATCAGTTGCCCGGGGAAATTAAAGAAGAACGTTTTCACCGCGCTATGCTTTGGCAACGGGAAATTTCATACCGGATAAATAAAACCCAAGCGGGCAAAGAAATTACTGTTCTAGTGGAAGGCAAAAAGAATGGTAATTATTATGGACGCGGGGAAGCAGATGCCCCGGAAGTAGACGGTCAGGTATTTTTTACTACCCAGGGGGAAAAGATTGCGGTTGGTGAGTTTAGGCGCGTCCGGATCATAAAGGCGAAGAATTATGACCTTATAGGAAAGTTGTCATTTTAAAAAATGAAAGGGAGAAATTATGACCTGGCATGGTTTTCGGGTTCCGGTAGTTATACTGGCTGTGGTTTTGGCGCTGGGTTTATTTTTAGGCAGCCGGTGGATTTACTATAAATATAGTTATAACGAGCCATTGAACCAGGCGCTTAAAACTAATGAAGACGTAGAATCTTTTAGTATTGACCGGCGTAAACCGGTAATCCGGATAACGGTTAAATTAGGAGAGGTAGAAGATATAAAACACACCTACCAAAGCTTGCAAAATAGCATTCAAGATATTTTAGGCCCCAAACCCTTCCAAATTGATTTGCAGGATAACCGGGATGCATCATTAAAGAAAATTTTTTATGACAGTCAATTTGCTATTTATGAAGCTATTATGCAGGGAAATTTTCGGGAGATGGCCGAATCTATTGAACGTGAAGCTTCTTTACAAAAGTCGCAAGCTACTATTTTTATTGACCAAAACTATATTTATTTGCAAATACGGCACGGTAACCACCATTTGTATGAAGTTATTCCCCGAGAACAAGAACAAATTACGGAAAATACCGGGCAACGTCCTATCTGACAAGGTATATTTTACCTTGCTAATCTTTAACCTCTTTATGATATAATGTAACTACTTAGGTTCAAAGGGGCAAAGGCACAGAGGCACAAAGTTTTTTTGCCAGACTTGCCTGCCCGTCAGACTGTCAGGCAATAATAGTAATAATATGGTAAACAATCTAAAACCTGCCAGCCTGACGGGCAGGCCTTTAAACCTATGTGCCTTATGAATAGTTACTTTTTTGCGGCGAAATAAGGAAACTTAATTGATTTTGATTAATTATCTAATAAAATAACTAAAAGGAAGGTGAGCATGGTTAAGGAAGTTGGTCTGGGCTTAATTTTAGCCGTAGTAATTTTTTTAGTTCTTTGCGGATATGATCTTACCCCTTTAATTTTTTTAGGAGTATTAGGGTTAGGTGCTTATTTTATTGTTCGGACCCGGGGCTTAATGACTAAAAATTTTAGCGAACAAAAAATTAGTCCCCAGCACGATATTACTTTTGCGGATATAGGGGGACAGGCAGGAGCTATTCGCGAACTACAGGAAGCGTTGAATTTTATTAAAAATAACCAGGCCATCTTACACTTGGGCATTCGGCCTCTCAAAGGCATTTTGCTTACCGGGCCGCCCGGTACGGGGAAAACTTTGCTGGCTAAGGCCGCGGCCGGTTTTACTGACGCGGCGTTCATTTCCTGCAGCGGGTCGGAATTTATTGAAATGTACGCGGGAGTCGGTGCCCAAAGAGTGCGGCGATTGTTTCAAGCAGCCCGGGAGGCAACTTTAAAGCAGGGAAAAAATAATGCTTTAATTTTTATTGACGAGATTGACATTTTAGCCGGCAAAAGAGGCCAAACAAGCAATCATTTAGAATATGACCAAACACTTAACCAGTTGTTGGTAGAAATGGACGGAATTAAAGTTAACGATAAGGTTAGAATCCTGGTGGTAGCCGCTACAAACCGGGTGGATTTACTGGACCCGGCAATATTACGGCCCGGTCGTTTTGACCGTCACGTTAAAGTTGAATTACCTGATAAACAAGGAAGGCTGGAAATATTAAAACTTCATACCCAAAATAAGCCTTTAGCGGACAGTGTTTCGCTGGAGGAGATAGCTAAAGAAACTTTTGGTTTTAGCGGAGCTCATTTAGAGAGCCTGGCTAATGAAGCCGCTATTTTAGCCATGCGGGAAAATTGTGAAGTTCTGGAACAACACCATTTTCGGGAAGCAATAGATAAAGTTATGATGGGCGAGCGTCTGGACCGTCATCCTTCACCGTCAGAATTAAGGCGGGTAGCCATTCACGAAACAGGACATGCTTTTTTAAGCGAGTTGGTTAGGCCTGATTCAGTATCAACGCTGACCATTGCGCCGCGGGGGATGGCCTTGGGTTACATGCGCCAAACCCCGGAAGACGATAATTACTTGTATACAAGAGAGTACCTGGAAAATCAAATAGCGGTTATGTTAGCCGGAGCGTTGGCGGAAGAATTGTTTTTAGGCGACCATAGCACGGGAGCGGTTAATGACTTTGAACAGGCAACTAGTCTGGCCGAGAAAATAATTGAAGCCGGCATGTCGCGGTTAAAAGTGGTAGACGCAAAAACCCTGCCCGCAAGGTTGCGCTACCGGGTGATAACTGAAATTTTGCATAATCAGGAAAACCGGGTAAAAGAATATTTAAGCCGGTCTTACGATAACATGGAAACAATAGTAAGATTACTCCTCGAACAAGAAAAAATAAGCGGTGAACAATTGCGTAGTTATCTTAGGAGAGAAACTTGTTTTGTTTAATGAGCAAAAAAAAGAAGCTGTGGCCCGTTTATTGACGGTTAAAAAGATTACCCTGGCGGTTGCCGAGTCATGTACCGGCGGCTTAATCGCGGTACTATTGACTGATGTGGCCGGAAGTTCCCAATATTTTTTGGGCGGGATAGTGGCTTACGCTAATCTGGTTAAAGAAAAGATACTGGGTGTTTCAGCCGAGATTTTACAAACTTACGGAGCAGTTAGTGAGCAGACGGCTATAGCTATGGCTTACGGCGTAAAAAATTTATTAGAGGCAAATGTAGGCCTGTCTGTTACGGGCATTGCCGGTCCGGCGGGCGGTTCTCTTTCAAAACCGGTGGGGCTGGTATATATTGCTTTGGTTACCCCGAAAGTTAATTATTGCCAGGAGTTCCGGTTTACCGGGAAACGTTTTGAAGTCAGACAAAACGCGGCCGCAGCCGGATTGGACATGTTGCACACTTATTTAAGCGAGCATAACTAATACAGGATGGAGGCTAAGCCTTGAATGAAAAACAAAAAGCGTTAGAAGGAGCATTAATGCAGATAGAGCGCCACTTTGGCAAGGGTTCAATCATGAGACTGGGAGAAGCTTCGGCTAATCTAAACGTAGAAGTTATTCCTACCGGAGCTTTATCTTTAGATATTGCCCTGGGTGTAGGCGGTGTACCGCGAGGACGGGTGGTAGAGGTTTTTGGTCCGGAAGCCTCAGGAAAAACTACCGTAGCCTTGCATATTATTGCGGAAGCGCAAAAAGCCGGTGGTATTTCGGCTTTTATTGACGCTGAGCACGCCTTGGACCCGTTATACGCTAGAAATTTGGGCGTAGATATTGATAACTTATTGGTTTCCCAGCCGGATACCGGAGAGCAGGCCCTGGAAATTTGT
>DMDI01000221.1:0-1562 GCA_003445555.1 Desulfotomaculum sp.
TGATTGTGGACCAGGAAGTACACCGCTTGCCCATGCGAAAAGAAATGGAACGCTGCCGGTTAGCCGTACAGCAGGCCTTGACCGGTAAAAAGGCGGCGGTAATTTCCGGTGGTTACCCGGGTCTTTACGGTATGGCCGGACCAATCCTGGAAATGCTTGGGGAAAGGGAGCTCCCGGTGGTCATTATTCCGGGGGTTACGGCGGCGGTATCCGCGGCAGCAGCCCTGGGGGCGCCTTTAATGAATGATTTTGCCGACATCAGCTTAAGTGATTTGCTCACCCCCTGGCCGGTAGTTGAACGGCGACTGCAGGCTTGTGCCGCGGGAGACCTGGTTGCCGTGCTTTATAATCCCCAAAGCAAAAAAAGAAGGGAGCAAATTGTTAAGGCCGTCCGGATTTTTTTAAAACACCGGGCGGAAACCACCCCGGTAGGTCTGGTAAGAAACAGTGAACGTGCTGCTGAAGAAGTAATACTTACCAGCCTTAAAAAAATGCTGGAACACCACATTGATATGTTTACCACCGTAATTATTGGCAACTCCCAAACCTTTATCCGGGGAAGACATATGATCACTCCCCGGGGGTACCGTAGTAGGGGCGTTAAATTTAACGCCCCTACATTTAAATTAAAGAAGGAAGTGACTTCATGAAAAAAGGGGTAGTTGTTTTAGGCCACGGAAGCAGAGCGAGCATTGATGAAGCTAACCAGGTGTTAATAACGCTGGTGGAGAGACTTAAGGAAAAAGTATGTTTAGGGCAAATAAATATTGATTTTTTAGCTCCTGCTTTTATGAACCCGGAATCACAGAGGCCAAATCTAGAACAGGTAGTAGCTGAAATGGTATTGATGGGGGCTGAAAAAATCATTATTGCGCCAGTATTTCTTTCCAACGGTATACACATTCAAAAAGATATTCCGGCCGAAATTATACACTTAAAAGAAAAGTACCGGGTGGAAATAAAGATAGCCCCCCATCTGGGAGCTGATCCCAGAATTGGTGACATAATTATGGAAAGAATAAAAGAGGTGATTTAAATGAACTTTATCCGCGAACCCAAGCTAATAGAAACGAAAAGTATGGCCATAATTGACCAACTGCTTCAGGCATACCAGGCTTCGGGCAAACAACTGGAAGAGGAAAAAGTGATTATCAGGCGCATCATTCACGCCACCGGTGACCCTGATCTGGCCAGGCTGGTTGCTATCCACCCGGATGCGGTCCAGGCAGCCTTCACGGTATTTTCAGCCGGTAAAAAAATAATTACGGACGTTAAAATGGTCAAGGCTGGGATTAATATAAATAAAACCGGGAAAGATGACGTTGAGATATACTGTGCTATTGACGAACCTGCCGTAGTCAGGGAAGCAACGGCGAAAAAACAAACGCGGGCCATGGTGGCCATAAGATATTTGGCAAGATTTATCACGGAAAATATGGTGGTCATTGGTAACGCCCCTACCGCTTTATGGGAACTGATCAATTTAATCGAAGCCGGTAAGGTCACGCCGGCGGTAATTATCGCCACTCCGGTAGGTTTTGTAGGAGCAGCCGAAGCAAAAG
>DMDI01000221.1:1737-3010 GCA_003445555.1 Desulfotomaculum sp.
CCCATTGCCGTGAGTATTGTAAACGCCCTTTATAAACTATACCTGGAAAACAATTTTAATTAAACATTCTTTATTTTATTCTTTTTTATTTTCCTGTTTATAAATAAAATAAATATAATTTTATGATTTTCTCTCTAGTGAGAACGAATTATTCTGGCCTAAATTAGGTACAATTGAAAGAAAAAAGAAGGCCGAGTCTAAAGGATAAAATAGAACAATCTTAATATTATCACAAGTATTATCGCAAGGAGGTTTTATTTAAAAAATGCTTCTTCTTTCCTCTAAAGATGTGGAATCTTTGCTTGAGATAAAAAAGCTGCCGGCCATCATTGAAGATTGCTTTTATGCCTACGCTACAGGCCAGGCAGTTATGCCACCCAAAGTATACCTGGATTTACCGGAATATAATGGTGATTTCCGGGCGATGCCTGCCTACCTTAAGGGAGCTTGTGGTTTAAAATGGGTCTGTGTTTACCCGCAAAATCCTCAAAATTACGGTTTGCCGTCTATAATAGGCCTCTTGATTTATAGCGACCCGGCAACCGGTATGCCGATGGCAATAATGGAAGCCTCCTCTTTAACCAGCTACCGAACGGCAGCAGCCAGTGCTGTGGCTACCCGTTATCTGGCCAACCCCGAAGCGAGGACATTAGGAGTGATTGGTTGTGGAATTCAGGCCCGTACCCATATTAAGGTTTTAGCTGAAGATTATCCCTTTGATTGTATTTATCTTTATGATGTAAACCCGGCTAAGACTATGGAATTAAAACAAATTTTCCCTCATCTCCCGCTAAAATCAGCCTCCCTTGAAGAAACTTGCCGCGCGGATATTCTATGCACCCTTACCCCGGCAAGGAAGCCGGTCATCCAAAAACATTTTCTAAAACCGGGTACCCATATTGATGCCATAGGGGCAGATGCGCCCGGCAAACAAGAACTGGATCTAGAAATTTTACAACAAGCCCGTATATTTGTTGATGACGTAAAGCAATCCACCCACGGTGGCGAAATTAACGTGGCCATTTCCTCAGGAGCATTGACCAAAGAAGACATAGCCGGCACTTTAGGGGAAGTAATTGCCGGGAAACGTCCTGGCCGGCAGGCCAAAGACGAAATAACGGTTTTTGACTCTACTGGTCTGGCCATCCAGGACATTGCTTTAGCTGCTTATCTTTACGAACGGGCTGTAAAGCATGGGACCGGCCTGGAAGTAGAGTTATTTTAGGTATATACTGGGAGATATCAAGGGTGATGTCAAGGGGACAGATACATT
>DMDI01000288.1:0-1795 GCA_003445555.1 Desulfotomaculum sp.
GACTGTTGAGTGGTTAGGTATGTCTAAAATAAGTGCAGATAAGCTTTTTTTGGATTCAGGTTTTATTAAGGGGGAGTATCCCGTTCCACCCGGGAAAATGGATATTTTGATTGGAATAACCGCTCATGAAGCTTTTCATTGCAAAGAATTAAGCGATTGGGTATGGATAAAGGCGGAAGAAAAAACCAAGGATTTACCCCAAAAATATAAAAAAAATTTGCATCGTTTGATTCAGGTAGGCGAAGATATATACGTTAAAGAAATAGCTCAAGAGACAATTTGGAAACACTATCTGGAAAAGGCCTGGGGCTACTGTATTCCCAAAGAAACAAGAGACCTGTCCTTACCCCCTACTGCCGAGTGCCTTTTTCAAATTTGGGAAGAGATAGTTTTAGAGGGTAAGCTAAGTTTTGAGGTTAATTATCACCATGATTATTTAAAGCCTCTAAGCATTCTTTTGTCTTACGTAGAAAAAATTATTACTTATAATGGAAATATAAATTCACCCATGGAAAAAAGTGAATACCGGTGCAACCTTTACCTTGAAATATGGGATAAAATTCACGAATGTATTCAAGACTGGGAATACGAAGCACCTTTTGATCCTACCGGGGTAAATATTCCTGATGAGGTAGGACATAATATTTGGTGGTGGCCTCACATACCTCATTCAGATTCTAAAGGGGAAAATGTTTTTAATGAAGCAGAAGGGCCTAGTAGAGAAGTTGGAGAAAATGAGGTAGATGATTTTATTGACAAACAGGATGATGATTTTGGAAAACTAACTGAAATAAAACCAATGGATATAATGCCACATGAACAGGTCTCTCGCCTTAAAGCCAGCTTAAACGTTCTTGAGAAGGATAAAAATAAAGACATAAATCCTACAATTGAAGTAGCTACCGGAGAAATAGTCACGGATCTTTTAGAAACACGTTTTTGGAATTCAACCATGCCTTGCAACAGAAGATCAGACTCACATTTAGTGAAAAGATTAAAGCGTATTTTTGAAGCTCAGATTTCTAAAACGCCTCGCCTTAATAGGGGATTACATTCAGGTAAAATAGATGGGCGCAGGCTTTACAGAACTCCCTTAAGCGGGAAAGTGTTTAAACAAAGGGAAATGACTATAAAAGACGCCTGGAATATAACTATTTTAGTGGATGCTTCTTTATCTATGAGTGGAGTAGAAGGAAAGGAATGGGAACTTACGGAAAGTACCTTTGTTTCTTTGTATGAAGCAATAAAGAGTTCACGAAACAAATTGGATATTTTATGTTATTTTGAAAGGGCCAAGTATTGTGAAATTTTTAGGTTGCTTCACCATGATAAGTTGTATTCAATTATTCCTAATGGACGTACCCCTACCGGGCAAGGCATAATTGCGGCTGCCTTGACTGTTCCAAAAGATAAAAGAAGGCTTATTCTCCACATAACAGATGGTGAGCCTAACAGCGGAGGGATTAGCGTAGAAAGCGCGGTTAAGTATTGTAAAAAAGAAGGAATAGAGCTAATTACTATTGGTTGTGGTTATAACGAACAATTAAAAGAAAAGTTTCAAAATCAATATAAAGAAAATTTACTTTTAATTGACACGATAGATCAATTACCTTTCGGGCTAGAAACCCTCCTGCGAAAAAAACTGTTAGCTCGTGTTTGATTTAATCGTTCAAATAAACAAAAAAACTTGTTTTGTTTTTTATTTTTTTGATATAATATATGCACGGCAAACGGTTAATGTCTTATTGTGGCAACTGCGCCTGTAGCTCAGGGGATAGAGCGCTGGCCTCCGGAG
>DMDI01000288.1:1852-2841 GCA_003445555.1 Desulfotomaculum sp.
CAGGTTCGATTCCTGCCAGGCGCACCATGAGTACGTCTTACTGCATAAAATTAAATAAGGAGGAGGCAATAAGGAAAAAATGGACAGGCTTAAAGACAGAGTGGTTATTATTACCGGAGCAGGAGCAGGTTTAGGTAAAGGTTACGCGATTGCTATGGCTAAGGAAGGAGCGGCTGTCGTAGTAAATGACTTTGTAGCTGATTTAGCGAACGGGGTCGTAGATGAGATTAAAGCGATGAATGGGAAAGCAGTAGCATGTATCGGCGGTGTCGGAACAAAGGAAACGGCGGATAATCTGGTAGCTACAGCAGTTAAAGAGTTTGGTACGGTTCATGTTCTAATTAATAACGCTGGTATTACAAGAGATAACTTACTGGTAAGGATGACAGAACAACAATGGGACGATATTATGACTGTTCACCTTAGAGGCACTTTCCTTAATACTCAGGCGGTAGTTAAGAATATAATTGATAATAAAGTTGCCAAAGGGAGAATTATTAATATTACCTCTCCAGCCGGTCTTTACGGAAATATAGGCCAGGCTAATTATAGCACAGCCAAAGCAGGAATTATTGGGTTAACAAAATCAAACTCCCGTGAATTAGCCCGCTACGGTATTTGTGTTAATGCAATTGCTCCGGCGGCAAAGACAGCCATGACTGAAGCAATTCCCGAAAAGCCCAGACAAATGTTATACGATAAATTTGCCAAGGAAAGTACTATCCAAAGAATGGGTGAGCCGGAAGACGTGGCTCCGGTGTTGGTGTTTCTTGTCTCAGAGGAATCGCAGTATATTACAGGGCAAATAATTGCGGTTGCCGGTTCAATAGGAATAATGTAAATAATTAACTAAAATAAAAACAGCGGTAAAAGTTAATACCGCTGTTTTTATTTTAGGTTCATTTTTTTTATTGGTTCGGTTAAGTTTGAAGGCCAGGCTGTAATTCCTTGATGACGTGCTTGTTGGAGCATAGTTGTATAGCGTCTTT
>DMDI01000262.1 GCA_003445555.1 Desulfotomaculum sp.
CTGCAGGCTGCCCGCAATTGCGTTCGGAAAACTCCCGGTGCAAACACCTGTATTTTTATTGCGATCATCCGGATTACGGCTTCAAGAGTATACGTCTTCAGACATGGTCTCCTTACAGTATACAGATAGCATTGAACGGACGGGAGTGGTTACGTCGGTCATTGGACAAAGAAAAATGCGCCTGTCTGGTCCATGGAAATAAGGTTTTACATATTGAGGATTATGGACTTGCGCAACGTTTGCTTGACAGTCAGAGACATTACCAATAAGGCTTTACAACAAAAGATGGGGTATTCCTTATGGGCAAAAGGCATGACCAAAAAACAGCTGTCTGCTCGCATTAGCCGCCATTTGCGGTTATTTCGTGATCATGGTTTGATTCGCAAATTGCCGAACCAGCGAAAATACATCCTGACTGAAAAGGGGCAAAAATTAACTACCGCTTTGAGCGCTGCCTTAGACGCTTCCACACGGGAATTGCTTAAATTGTCTGCTTGATAACTTGTTTTTTATTGTAATTGTAGTTCTTAAACCGTAAGGTACTAAAGAGGAGTAGGATTTAAATTATTTTCAAAAGATACGGGACCCTTGAGGGTATTGTAAATAAACGCAGTTTTAGAATAGGTCTGTTCTTTGAAGGCATAGTAACCGGCCTGGCCACCGGAATTGTAGTTGTCCTGTTCAGATTTATTCTCCAGAAAGCAAGCAGTTTGCTAACTTGTCTTTACCATTTTTTAAGCGTCAATTCATTTTGGTGGACGATTGTTTGGATTACCGGATTAGTGATTATAGCTTTAATTATAGCTAAATTAATAGAATTGGAACCAATGATTCGCGGGAGTGGAATTCCCCATGTAAAAGGCGCTGTTACCAGACAGATAACCATGAATTGGTTAAGAGTGCTATGCTTAAAATTTACCGGTGGGATGTTGGCAATCGGATCGGGTATGTCGTTGGGAAGAGAGGGTCCTTCTGTCCAGTTAGGCGCAGTAATCGGGCAGGGATTAAATCGACTGTTCCGGGGGTTGCGGGTTGAAGAAAAAGTACTTATTACCAGCGGCGCCAGCGCAGGGTTAGCTGCGGCTTTCAACGCGCCCCTGGCAGGGGTAGTATTTTCTTTGGAAGAATTGCATAAGAATTTTTCTCCGCCGGTTCTGCTATCAGCTACCGCAGCGTCTGTAACTGCCGACTATATTTCCCGTAGTATTTTTGGCATAAGGCCGATATTTGATTTCAGTTCGTTACAAGTTTTACCAATGAATTGCTATCTATGGTTGTTGTTATTAGGGGCAATAACCGGTGTTTTGGGGGCTTTTTTTAACTGGTCATTGATAAACTCACTGGGGATATATGAACGGCAGAACCTGATTCCGAAAAAAATTGTGATGATTATCCCTTTGTTGTTAACCGTCCCGGCGGGGTTTTTCAGCCCGCAGGCGCTTGGGGGCGGTAGTGAAATAATAGTAGGAATCCATAATGACCAATATGTTTTAACAATGCTGACTGCCTTACTGGGAATTAAATTTGCATTGACCATTGTAAGTTACGGATCAGGAGCGCCGGGGGGAATCTTTATGCCGTTACTGGTTATCGGCGCGCTGGCCGGAGGGGTATTCGGACATATTTTAATTCCAGCGCTGAATATTGATCCCATTTACAGCAATAACTTTGCGGTTTTTGCTATGGCCGCATTTTTTACGGCGATAGTAAAAGCGCCTATTACCGGTTGCATTTTAATAACCGAGATGACCGGGTCTTTTAAACATCTTCCCGCCTTAATAATTGTTGCCATGACGTCCTATATTGTAGCAGACTTGTTAAAGTCCAGGCCGATCTATGAGGATCTTTTAAACCGGATTCTGGCCAGGGGAAAGCAGGAGCTTTTGGAAGAATATCAGGACTCTAATACTGTTCTGGAAGTGGTGGTATGCGTAGGGTCTGCCCTGGATGAAAAGCAGATTAAAGATATAAAATGGCCAAAACATTGTCTGTTGATAAACATTAAAAGAGGAGAGGCAGAAATCGTTCCTCGAGGAGGGACAAAAGTTGTAGCTGGTGATTATTTAAATTTTATAACCAGTGAAAGAAGAGCGCCCAAATTAAAAGAAATATTGCTTAAAATGAGCGGGTATTAGGTTGCTTTTGGGTTGCCTTAACTAGTTTAGCTGTCCCTTTCAGCACGTTTCATCAGCAAATTATTGCCGCCGGTCATCTTTACAGCCCATTTGGCTACTGATTCGATTACGCCTGTCTTTTCCAAACCTCCGACTACAATGAAAAGGCCTATGAAGAAGAAAATCACCGGCCACTCCACCGCCTGCAAGGCTTGTTCAACATCCTCTTTTGTGATCAGGAGCAAAAGACTGGCTCCCGAAAGGGCTACGACTGAAGATTCAAGATGAACGTACTGGTGCGCAACAAAGCCTAGGATAGTCAAGGCCAATACCACCAAGCTTTTTTTAAGGAGGCATAAATATATCTTATGTTATGATAAATATCGGGAAACTCAAATATCAATAACCAAGAATAAAAAAAATGAAATCCCATAACTACGCAGTGTTTCGCGACTTCGTTCTTCTGGGCCA
>DMDI01000135.1 GCA_003445555.1 Desulfotomaculum sp.
CGGCCCCGCGCTCACATGACCTGGTAGCCATGCTGGCTGATTATCCCGGGGTTTCCCCGGCGGGAATAAGGGTGGGCACCGGTTCGGACGAGTTTATTTTACCCTTGTTATTACCTTTTGCCTCCGGCGGCAGGGTGATAATTCCCCCGCCTCCTTTTTCCATGTATAAAGTCCATAGTCTTATTGCCGGGGCAGTACCGGTGGAAGTGCCCCGCCGCAATGACTTTACCCTTGATGTATCACGGCTCAACAAGGCGGCGGCGCAACCTGATACCCGTTTAATTTTTATCTGTTCTCCCAACAACCCCACGGGTAATGCCACCCCGGTGGAGGACATCAGGCGCGTTTTAGGGGAAACAGCGGCCCTGATGGTGGTAGATGAGGCTTATATTGAATTTGGCGGCGAAAGCTGTATTCCGTTATTGGCTGAATACCCTAACCTGGTTATCTTGCGTACCTTTTCCAAGGCTTTTGGTATGGCCGGGTTGAGGGTAGGTTATCTTTTAAGCCGCTCGGCGGTAGTCCAACAATTATTACGGGTAAAACAGCCTTATAATTTAAATGTATTTTCCCAATTAGCGGCCCGTGTGGTATTATATTACCGGGCTGAATTTTTAGCCGCAGTAAAAAAAATAATTCAGGGACGGCAAATTTTAAGTGCGGGGTTAAGCAATATACCAGGAGTTGAAGTCTTTCCAAGTGCGGCTAACTTTATTTTTTTCCGGACGCCGGTTCCGGCCTCCATCTTACACCAAGATTTACTGAAAGAAGGAGTGCTTATTCGTGACGTGTCCGGACCGGGGCTGGAAAGAAGTTTGCGCGTAACGGTAGGGCAAAGGGAGGAGAACGAAATCTTTTTAACCAAGTTAAAATTGGTCTTAACCGGGAGAGAGGGGCAAACAGGACAAAAGTGAGAAGGGCCGAAATTAAACGTCAAACAAAAGAAACGGATATTTTCTTGCGCCTGAATCTGGATGGAAAAGGGGAATACCGGATAAATTCAGGCATTGGGTTTATGGACCATTGTTTGAGTCAATGGGCTAAACACGGAGCTTTTGATCTGGAATTAAAGGCTGAAGGGGACCTTAAGGTTGATGCCCACCATACCGTTGAGGATATAGGAATATGCCTGGGTCAGGCAATTAAAGAAGCCAGCAAGGCAGGCTTCCAACCTGAATCTGACAAAGGGGCCGGCGGAGCCGCGGGCAAAGGCTTCTTATGCCGGCGTTTTGGCCAGGCCTTGATTCCTATGGATGAGGCGTTGGCTATGGTAGTGGTAGACTTTAGCGGAAGAAGTTACCTGGCCTACGAGGCGGATGTTTGCCCGCGGGTGGGTGATTTTGATACGGAACTGGTGGAAGAGTTTTTACGGGCCTTGACCGCCAAGGGGGAATTTACCCTTCACGTGCACCTCCTGGCCGGTCATAACACCCACCATTGCCTGGAAGCCATTTTTAAAGCCTTGGGCCGGGCTATGCGGGAAGCTTTAAGCCGGGAGGGGCAAATTCAAGGGGTCCCGTCCACCAAAGGAATTTTGTAAGGGCGCGAGGGGAGATATTTTGTGATTACGATTGTTGATTACGGTAGAGGAAACCTGCGGAGTGTCCAAAAAGGATTTGAAAAGGTGGGGGTAGAGGCAATTATTACCTCAGACCCGGGGGTGGCCGCAAAAGCGGCGGGATTGGTATTGCCTGGAGTTGGTGCTTTTGCCGATGCCATGACTAACTTAAAAGACAAAGGCCTGGAAGACGTGGTGAGGGAGGCTATCTTTTTAAACAAACCTTTTCTAGGTATATGTTTAGGATTGCAGTTGCTTTTTGAAACCAGTGAGGAATGGGGTTACAGTGAAGGGTTGGGAATTTTTCCGGGCCGGGTGCGCCAATTGCCGGGCAATTTAAAAGTGCCCCACATGGGTTGGAACCAGGTAGATTATGTTAAATCATGCTCCTTGATTAAAGGAATACCTAACAAAACGTTTTTTTATTTTGTGCATTCATTTTACGTTGAACCGGCAGATAAAACCCTGGTTAGCGGTTTAACCGAATACGGTTTAAACTTTACTTCTATGATCAGTAAGAATAATCTTTTTGCCCTTCAATTTCACCCTGAAAAAAGCAGTACTATGGGGTTGCAAATTTTGAAAAACTTTGGGAGGATAGTAGCCAATGTTAATAATTCCGGCTGTTGATCTGCGGGCAGGTAAATGCGTCCGCCTGGTAGAAGGACGCCTGGATAATGAAACAATTTACGCTGATGATCCGGTAGAAATAGCCGCCCAGTGGGAAAAAGAGGGAGCCAGTTGGCTGCACGTCATAGATTTAGATGGCGCCTTTGCCGGGGGGTTAAAAAATTTAAAGGTAATTGAAAAAATACTGTCCACCGTAAGTATTCCGGTTGAATTGGGCGGTGGAATTAGAGAAATGGCGGTAATTGAACGACTGTTAAATATGGGGGTAAGCCGGGTAATTTTGGGAACCGCGGCCATTATAAATCCCTCCCTGGTTGCGGCCGCTTGTGTTAAATTCGGGGAAAGGATAATTGTAGGGATAGACGCGCGCGAGGGTAAAGTAGCCATTGAAGGTTGGGGAGTTTTAAGTAAAAAAAGTACTTTGGACTTGGCCCGTGAAGTGGAGATGTTAGGCATAAAAAGGGTTATTTTTACCGATATTTGGCGTGACGGAACTTTGAAAGGGCCAAATCTAACCGCCATTAAAGAATTGGCCAAAGCTACTGATATAAAGATTATTGCGGCCGGGGGTTTTCGTGAGGCTGACGATTTGCGCGCTTTAAAAAAACTTGAGTCTTCAGGAGTAGAAGCCGTAATCTTGGGTAAGTGTCTTTATGCCGGTACTATAACTTTAGCCGAAGCTCTGACTATTGGGAAAAACTTATAATTCAAATTGAAAAATAATTCATTATTTTAATTTTTATGTAAGACAACCCCAAAAAGTGCATAAAATAACTTTAAAATATATGGTTATATGATTAGCAAGCTGTTATAAGTTATAATAGGGCTATGTTATAAAGGCTATGTTATAATAGGGATAATAGGGCTATGTATAATAAGGCTATATGGTGTTATAAGGTAGGAAAAGCTGTTTTTAAAATAAAAAACTTTTTTACTATTTGGAGAGGCTGAAATCATGTTAACAAAAAGGATTATTCCTTGCTTGGATGTTACCGGAGGACGGGTGGTTAAAGGAACTAAATTCATTAATTTACGTGATGCCGGCGACCCGGTTGAACTGGCTGCTTTTTACGACCAACAAGGCGCTGATGAGCTTGTCTTTTTGGATATCACGGCCTCAGCGCACGGCAGAAAAACAGTTTTAGATATGGTTTACCGCACGGCCGGAGAAGTTTTTATCCCTTACACGGTGGGGGGAGGAATTTCCTCCCTGGAAGACATTCGGGACATTTTGACGGCCGGGGCGGATAAGGTTTCCATTAATACGGCGGCGGTAAAAAACCCGGCGTTAATTGCCGAAGCCTCAAATTGCTTTGGCCGCCAGTGCATTGTGGTGGCTATTGATGCCCGGAAGACCGGTCCGTTAAAATGGGAGGTTTATATTAACGGAGGGCGGACACCTACCGGCCTCGACGCGGTGGGCTGGGCGCAAAGAGTGGATGCTTTAGGGGCCGGAGAAATATTACTTACCAGTATGGACCGGGACGGAACGAAGGACGGCTTTGATTTACTTTTAACCCGGACTATTGCCCGGGCAGTGCGCATACCGGTAATTGCTTCCGGAGGGGTAGGCACCCTGGAACATATTGCCCAAGGTCTCACTGAAGGAGAAGCCGATGCTGCCCTGGCGGCCTCTATTTTTCACTATGAGGAGTACAGCATCCGGGAAGTAAAAATGTATTTAAAGGAAAAAGGCATTCCAATCAGGTTATAAGGGGGAAGCAGGGGG
>DMDI01000198.1 GCA_003445555.1 Desulfotomaculum sp.
TTCTATTGGGGCGACCTACGTATTGGGGAAAAACGGGCCCCTGGCCGTAACCGCCGGGAGCATTAATGATAAAAGTAGGTACCGCTAATCCTGAGGTATAGCCCCGCAATTTTTCCATGATAGCAATTCCTTCCTCTAAAGGGGTAATAAAATGGCCTGTTCCTTTCACCTGTTTGGCTTGGAAAAGGTAATAGGGCCTCACCCTTATTTTAAGCAATTCCTGATGCAGCTTTTTAATTACGGCCAGGTCATTATTTACTCCTTTTAATAACACGGCCTGGTTTCCTAAAATCACCCCGGCTTTAACCAGACGCGCACATGCCTGCGCTGCTTCAGGGGTTATTTCCCGAGGATGGTTAAACTGGGTGTTAATGTAAACAGGGGGATGGGCTTCTAAAACAGCACAAAGCTCGGGCGTAATCCTTTGGGGCAGGGTTACAACAGTTCTGGTTCCAATGCGTTTAATTTCCACATGCTTAATATTATCCAGTTCACCCAGCAGCCAATCAAGATGTCTATCGGGTAGAAGAAGGGCATCTCCTCCGGTTAAAAGAACATCCCGAATTTCTGGGTTAGCTTTAATGTAGGCCAGGGCAGCAGCAAGCACCCGTTTTGTTTTATGCCGGTCAACTTCCCCAATGTTGCGCCGGCGTTGACAGTGCCGGCAATACATGGCGCATTGATTGGTGACATTAATAATTAAACGGTCAGGATAACGCCTGGTAAGGCCTAAAACCGGTGAGGTTAGTTCTTCGGCCATAGGGTCCTTTACCCCCTGCTTGTCCCTTATTTCTTCAAGGGAAGGTATAGCCTGCCGGCCAATAGGGTCCTCGGTTGAGCTTATTAGGGAGGCATAATAAGGGGATATGGCCCAGCGAAAATTTTTACTCACCTGCCTGATGGCCGTTTTTTGATTTTCCGGCAGGTTAATTATTTGGGCTAAAACTTCTTCGGAAGTAAGGCGGTTTTTAAGCTGCCAATGCCAATCCTGCCAGCGTTCATCTTCGGCCTTTAAAATTTGGCGTATTTTTTCCTGGCGGGCTAATATTTCTTCTTGGAGGTTAAAACCCGTGGGAATATTTTCTTTATTTGCCAAGTAATCAATTATTTGTTCTTTTAATTGAACAGCCCGTTTCTTTGCCCGATAATGCTTCCAGATTATCTTCGGATTTTGCCAGCTCATTAGCTATCATCCTCCTGAATATTGTTTAAGAATGCATTAAAAAAGCCCCACCATCATTTAATTCTGGGGCTTGAGAAAATAATTTTTTAAAAAAATTTATAAAAACTTAAAAAAACAAGAAAATTATTTTCCAAAAGCTAATGTTTTCCCGCCAAAATTAAAAATAGCTTGAAGTATAAGTTAAACCTATCCAAATATTAACTTAACTTTTTTGAAAAGTGATCTTAGAAACCTTCCTTTCCACGCTTACGAAGTTAGCTGACGGGTTTGGGTTGAAAGGTAACCCTCCCTCTGCGTAGTTTTTTCTACGCATTAGTTTCACCCCTAAACTTGGTTCCCCCGCTTCTTTGGTTTGGCCAAAGAATTCAGCACTGAAGAGAAAAGAAAATATTCTTTTTGTTTATTATACGAATATTATTAAATATGGTCAATATTATGGGGCATTTTCTTTAGGTATAACAGAACATGTTTTCCTTAGAAATATTCCCCAATATAATTCAAAACCCGACCCCGTGTTTGTTTATTTATTAACTCATTTTTCGGATTATGGCGGCGGCCATTTCACTGGTGGAAGCTGTTCCGCCTAAATCATAAGTAAGATGGGTTTTTTCATTTAATACGGCTATTACCGCTTCCAAGACCCGTTGAGCTGCTTTTTTTTCATTTAAATGTTCAAGCATCATTATACCGGATAAAACAATGGCTAACGGGTTAACCCGGTTTTTGCCCGCGTGTTTTGGCGCGCTTCCGTGAACAGGTTCAAACACGGCTGCTTCATCACCTATATTAGCGCCGGGGGCCACCCCCAGCCCGCCCACCAGTCCGGCGCATAAATCACTAACAATATCACCGTAAAGGTTGGGTAATACTAGCACGTCATAAGTTTCCGGGGTCTGGACTAATTTCATGCATAAAGCATCAACAATCATTTCGTCAAAGGTTATATCCGGATAATCTTTGGCTGCTTCACGGGCGCAGTCTAAGAAAAGGCCGTCAGTTAATTTCATGATGTTGGCCTTATGAACAGCCGTAACCTTTTTTCGTCCTTTTTGCCGGGCCAGGTTAAAAGCAAAGTGGACAATTTTTTCGGAAGCTTCCCGGGTGATAATCTTTATACTCTCGGCGGCGTTTTTACCAACCTTATGTTCAATACCGGCGTATAAGTCCTCCGTATTTTCCCGGACTACGATTATATCTACCATTTCATAGCGAGTGCTAATTCCCGGCAATGTCCGCGCCGGACGAACATTGGCGTATAAGTTTAATTTTTGGCGCAAAGTAACGTTAACGCTTCTAAAGCCGCCCCCTACCGGGGTGGTGATTGGTCCCTTTAAAGCCACCCGGTTTCGCTTAATGGACTCTAAAACATAATCGGGAAGGGGAGTTCCATGCTTAGCCATAACTGCTTCCCCGGCCAAGACCACTTCCCAGTTAATATCCACCCCTGAAGCATCAATAATTTCTTTGGCGGCCGCAGCTATTTCCGGCCCAATGCCGTCTCCCGGAATTAAAGTTACGTTATAAGTCATTTTTTCCTCCCTAAAATAAAGTAGTAGATTTAGTGTATTTTTATTTCTTTTTAAAAATTTTTCTCGTTTAATTATACCATTGAAAATTATGTTGATGATAGGGTTTTCTTACAATCTGACATTCCTGTTGTCATCTTTGAGTATTTAAAGAAATTCTCGACAAGATTTTATGGGAGTGGTTAAGGTAGAATTTCCTTGTCCAGATAGAAAACCTGTTCCTTCCCAAGTTGCTGACTTAATTTCTTCTGCCCTTGTAGCTGAGAGAAATGTAACTCCTTACGGGTTAGACCGGAGGTGGCACTGTTCACTTTACCCTATCCATATTGCCGAGAAGGTAATTAAAAATAAATTTTTTTCAAGGGAAGTTATAATGGGTTGCATTAAATGGCCCAAGCCATAAACAGGAGGCGTGTAATGAATATGACAAAAAAAATTGAAGAGGTTGGTAAAACTTCGACTACCGATAAAGACCCTAATACATCAGATAAATTTATCTTCTGGCTTGCCCCAAGGGTCATAGTTAACCCTTTTGATATAAAGGAGGGTCCTCGGTTATGGAGGAGCTTTTCCTTCATATGAGGGCTTAAAAAAGAAATTTCTTAAGGCTAAATCCTTTGAAGAAGCCTTTATACTCAGAAATCATCATAAATAGCCTTAACCTTTCCTTCACCATAATATTACCTAAGGAAAATTTCTTAATTTCTTTATTACCCACCATCCTCCGGACAAAATCATAAACCAGAAAAAGAAATTTAACAAAAAAGATAACCAGCCAAGACATTCAAAATCGTAATAATTAAACTGTTTCATTCTAAAAGAAATAGGTATGGGCCAACCGCAGGTGAATTCACCTTTCCCAAAAGTAGGCATAAAATCTAGGCAAACCCATTCACTTACTAAAAGAATTATAAATGTTAAAAGAAAGATAATCGAAAATTCTTTTGCTTTAATTTTTAAATTAAACCAACGCTTCATTTGTTATAAAATCCCTTTAATAATAAAGCTAAAAATTAAATCCCCCATATTTGCGAAAATGGGCGGCCAGCCCTCCGTCGTTTAAAATTTTTATCATTACCGGCGGTAAGGGCTTAACGGGAATAACAATTCCCTTCGTGCGGTTGGTAATTTCCCCTTTGGTCAAATCCACCTCTAATTCGTCTCCGGCGGCAATATTTGTGGTATCGCATTCCACCACCGGCAGCCCGGTATTAATGGCGTTACGGTAAAAAATGCGGGCAAAAGAGTGGGCCAGTACGGCGCTGATTTTAGCGTATTTAATAGCCAGAGGAGCCTGTTCCCGGGAAGAGCCGCAGCCAAAATTGCTTTCGGCCACGATAAAATCACCCGGACTAATTTTTTGGTAAAAATCGGGGTCCAAATCCTCCATGACGTGTTTAGCCAGTTCATTCATATCAAGGGTTTTAAACTTGTATTTTCCAGAGATGATGTAATCAGTATTAACATCACTTCCAAATAGATGGGCTTTCCCTCGTAATAACATGTATTATCATCCTTTGTTCTTTAAAAAATATAAATCAAATATAAATCCGGGGGTCGGTAATCTCTCCGGTTAAAGCCGAAGCAGCAACGGTAGCCGGAGAAGCTAAATAAATAAAAGCCTTACTGTTGCCCATTCTTCCCTTAAAGTTACGGTTAGCGGTGGAAATTACATTTTCTCCGTCGGCCGGAATGCCATTGTGCGTACCCACGCAAGGACCACATCCGGGAGTCACCACCGCTGCCCCGCTTTCTACCAGGGTTTGGATGATGCCTTCTTGTATGGCCGCTAAAAAAATCCGGCGGGAGGCGGGGGCAACAATAAACCGGACCTCACGGTGTATTTTTCGGTGCCTTAAGATTTGGGCGGCAATTCTTAAGTCTTCCAGGCGTCCGTTAGTACAGGTGCCTAGTACGGCCTGGTTTACCGGTGTTCCGGCTACCTCGTCAACCGGACAAACATTGTCTACCCGGTGGGGCTTGGCCACTTGGGGAACTAAGTGTGAGGCATCGCAGGTTAATTCCTTAGCGTAGACGGCATCCGGGTCAGCTTTTACCGGATTAAATTTTTGGCCGGTAAACTGACTTAACCACTGGTATGTTTTTTCGTCAGCTTCCATAAGCCCTACTTTGGCCCCCATTTCTACGGCCATATTGGCTATAGTAAAGCGGGCGTCCATAGATAAGGCGGCTATCGTTTCCCCGGTATACTCGCAAGCCAGGTAGGTGGCCCCGTCGGCCGTTACTTCACCGATCAGCTTTAAAATAAGGTCTTTGGCGTATACCCCTTTAGGCAGTTGGCCGTGGCAGGTAAACTTAATTGTTTCAGGAACTTTAAACCACATCTGTCCGGAAATAAGTCCGGCGGCTAAATCCGTTGAACCTACCCCGGTGGAAAAAGCATTTAAAGCCCCGTAAGTGCAGGTGTGGGAATCAGCGCCAATAACTAATGAACCGGGCCCAGCCAGTCCGCTTTCCGGGATTAATTGGTGGCAAACTCCTTCCCCAATGTCGTACAGCTTACACCCGGTCCGGCGCGCAAAGTCCCGCATTAGCTTATGCAAAGCCGATACACCTTCATTGGGACTGGGGGCGCTATGATCAATGACCAGATGTACTTTAGCCGGGTCAAAAATTTTTTTCCCGTTCATTTCCTGAAAAGCTTTAATGGCCAGGGGAGAGGTTCCGTCCTGGCCCATAAATAAATCCACCCGGGCTACCGTTAACTCATTGGCGTAAACTTTTTGCAGGTTAACCGTCCCGGTTGACAAAGGACCGTTAGATTTATCGTCGTAGGAATGCAAAGACAGAATCTTTTCGGCTATGGTTTGGCCCAATTAAACCCCTACTTTCCAAAATAATCGTCATAAATGTACATCAATTCTTTATCAAACAAGGGTCGTTTTAAAGAAACGCAGTGAGAGCGGACTATGGCTAACATTTCTTTAGCCTGGTATTCACCCAAGTGAATACCGTATTCGGCAAATTTTGCTTTTAAGGCTGCCGTACCGGAATGTTTACCAATGACAATTTGACGATCCAAGCCAACTTCTTCAGGACGGAAAGGCTCGTATGTACGAGGGTTTTTTAAGGCTCCGTCAGCGTGAATGCCTGATTCGTGGGCAAACATATTTGAACCTACAATAGCCTTCCAGGTGGGGAGTTCCCGGCCGGAGGCATGGGAAACATACTCGGCTACTTCCCGGAAAAGCTCGGTTTTAAAAGATAAATCAATACTACAAATATACTTTAAGGCCATCACCACTTCTTCCAAAGCGGCGTTGCCGGCTCTTTCGCCTAAGCCAATCACCGTAACGCCGACATAGTTAGCCCCTGCTTTTACCCCGGCAATGGCATTAGCGGTAGCCATACCAAAGTCATTATGGGTGTGCATTTCAATATCAATATTTACTTTCTCTAAAATAGTTTTAATATTTTCGTATGTAGCAAAAGGGTCTAAAATACCTACCGTATCGCAGTAACGTAAGCGGTCGGCTCCCGCCTCTTTGGCGGCCCGGGTAAATTGAATTAAAAAATCCATATCGCTGCGGGAAGCATCTTCCGCGTTAGCCGAAATGTACATCCCTTCTTTTTTGGCAAATTCAATGGCTTTTACCATTTTATCCAGTACTTCTTCCCTGGTGGATTGAAGTTTGTGTTCAATATGAAGGTCGGAAGTAGAAATAGAAATGGCTACGGCGTCAACTCCGCAGGCTAAGGAGGCTTCAATATCCTTAATTACCGGTCTATTCCAGCCCATAATACTGGCTCTTAATCCGGCCTTGCAAATTTCTCTGATGGCTTCTTCTTCATCACCGCCCATTATTGGTACACCGGCTTCAATTTGATCAACCCCTAGTTCGTCTAAAAACTTGGCGATACGAACTTTTTCCCGGTTGGCAAACACTACTCCGGCTGTTTGTTCCCCGTCACGCAGGGTAGTGTCTACAATCTTAATTTTTTTCTTTTCCATTATGAGTTGATTCATCCTTCCCGTTATTAACATGATGATACAATAAATCATATCATGAAATTAACTAACTGAAAACTATAGGAAAAAGTTATACATTATACAGCCCCCTCCCTAACCCTCCCCCTTGAAGGGGGAGGGAAGG
>DMDI01000043.1 GCA_003445555.1 Desulfotomaculum sp.
TTAAGCTGGAAACCGGCCCATTCCCCGCCCCCTCAACAAAAATAAGCGTTCCTGACTTAACCGGCCTCGCGGTAAAACAGGCCGGGATAGTACTGGAAAAGCTTGGTTTATCTTTCACGCCCCAAGGGTGGGGGTTAGCGGTAAAGCAATACCCCGGACCAGGCACCAAAGTGGTTAAGGGAACGATAATTAAGGTTGAATTCAAACCGTTAAACTCTTTAAATTAAGGAGAAATGCTTTTTTATGAGCCAAATATTTTTTGTTCACGAGGATAACCTTCCCATTATTATTGCCCGTGACGGCACGTGGTACTGGGGGAGCTGGGAAATGAAACGAAAAGACATTGTCCGTCTTTTTTCTTCCCACCTGGTAAAAACTGGCGAGCATGACTACGCCATTAATTTAAACAACGAGGTTTGCCCGGTAAAGGTAGAGGACGTTCCTTTTGTTATTGCCGAGATTTTGCCGGAAGAAGAATTAAGAATATTGCTTAATGATGAAAGAGTATTAGATTTACCGCCAACGGAAATTATCCTTAAAAATAATGTTCCTTACTGTTCACTTTTATGGAAGAATGATACAAAATTTTCTAGGTCTGCTTTTTGGCAGCTTCACTATTATTTTTTCGAAACAGAGCACGGTTATAAAGTACGCTACCGGAATAAAGCCTGGAAAATAGTGGAGCAAATAGATTTTTCAAAAATTACTTAAACGGCCTAATCAACCCGATGGCGAAAAGGAAGGTGAGCTTATGTCTGGCTCTAATAATGAGAAGGTAATGTTTTCTTGCGGTAAGTTAAAATTAGAAGGGGTTTTGCATATTCCGCCAAATGCAGAACAAAAAAAGGCGGTAGTTGTATGTCACCCGCACCCCCTTTACGGCGGGAATATGCATAACAGCATAATTATAACGGTGGCAAAGGCTTTAGAGAAAAAAGGTCTTATTGCTCTTCGCTTTAATTTTCGGGGGGTGGGAAAAAGTGAAGGGTATTTTAATGACGGCATAGGAGAAAAGGAGGACGTCAGGGCAGCCATTTCTTTTCTGGTCAACCTGGTTAAGCCCCAGAAAATTGGCCTGGGCGGTTATTCCTTTGGTACGCTGGTGGCTTTTCCGGTAGCGGTTGAGGAAGATAGGGTGCAGGCGCTGGCCGGCATTTCTCCTTTTATTTCCCCGCCTACCCTATTAGGCGATTATTACCGGCCAAAATATTTTATAAGCGGGAAAGAAGATGAATATGTTAACTGCCACCAGTTGCAAGAAATAGTAATATCTTTGCCCGAACCTAAAAAACTGGAGCTTATTGCCGGAGCAGACCATTTTTGGTGGGGAGAAGAAGAAAAGGTAGCCCAGAAAGTGGCTAATTTTTTTAAGGAGAACTTATAAAATTACTCGACGTTTGTTTTTCTTCTGATATCTAACGGCCGGCGGCCAATTCTGCCAGGCTAACCCAATTAGTCAGGAACTTTGTTCCTGTTTCGCTTAATTTGGTTTGATGGGATAGGCTTTCGGTCAAAAGGTGCCTCACGGCTTTTTTGCCGCCAAATTCCATTAAATCATCGGCGTAAGCCTCTGACCAGGCGCTAATCATTTGGAACGTTACTTCTAAATGAAACTGGAAGCCGTAGGCATTTTTGCCGTAAACAAAAGCTTGATTAAGGCAGGTGTCACCCTGAGCCAGGAGGGTAACGTTAGCCGGCAGTTCAAAGGTATCCTCGTGCCATTGAAAAACCGTAAATTCCGGCGGCAGCCCTTTAAAAATAGCGTCTTGCCGGCCCATAGAAGTAAGCCGGACCGGGTACCAGCCAATTTCCTTTACGCTGTTTTTTCTTACCCTGGCTCCAAGGGCTTTGGCTATTAACTGGCCACCTAGACAAATCCCCAACACCGGCTTTTGAACGGTGATAGCCTGCTTAATAAAAGAGTCCAGCCTGCTTAAATAAGGGTATTTTTCTTCTTCGTAAACATTCATCGGTCCTCCCAAAATAACCAGAGCCTTGTATAAGTCTAAATCTTCAGGAAGCCGTACGCCGGGTTTATCCATCTGCCGCACGTCCAGACGCCACCCTGCTTTTTCCAATACAGGAGTTAAAAGACCGGGTCCTTCAAGGTTAACGTGTTGAATTACTAAAACTTGCATCTCTAAGCCTCCACCGTCATTTATCTTCTTGACAGTTCCTACCGGTAATTGTTATATTACTATTGTATTTGTTATAATTATAAAGCTTAAACAAACAAAGGAAAATACCTGATCAAGATTCATTTTTCTAACCGGAGGTAAGATAAAAAAATGGCAACTTTAGCGACAAATAAGCAAGTTCCGTTAGGAAGAATGTTATTTGTGCCTAAACAAAGCTATCGTCTCGAACAACTTGAAGTAGAAGCCAGCGGCCCGTACCGCCTGGATGAAAATGAAGACTGTTTTGTAATTCAAAACATGGATTGTTGTAAGGCTATCCTGGTTACAGTTAAAGCTAGAGACTAATAATTAAAATAATTTCTTGCTGTCCAAAAGCAAGGTTACCGGCCCGTCATTTATTATTTCAACCTGCATATTTGCCTGAAAGACACCGGTGGCTACGGGAATGTTTTTTTCTTTCAAGGCTAAAACAAAATAATGGTATAATTCCTGGGCCCTGGCAGCTTCTGCGGCCGCGCTAAAACTAGGCCGGCGGCCGTGCCGGCAGTCACCAAAAAGAGTGAACTGGGAGACAACTAATATCCCGCCTTTAATTTCTATTACCGAACAGTTTAATTTACCCTCTTTATCCTGGAAGATTCTTAGGGAAGGTATTTTGTTGGCCAGATAATCAGCGTCTTCCAGGCTATCATCTTGTCCTACCCCTAAAAAGACAACCAGTCCCTGATCTATCGCCCCTGCTACCTCACCATTGACGGTCACGGCGCCTTTGGTAACGCGCTGCACAACGGCCCGCACGTAAAAACACCTCCCCGAAATTATTTAAAAAATCATCACCCACCAGCCTAAATAAATTAGACCGATAAAAATTACAAATAAACCGGTGGATAAATAAAGTAATTTTACCGTTTGCACGGCGTGCCGGATTTCTATCGGTTCAATCGCCTCTCCCAAGCGGGCCCGCTCCTCGGGTTTTCCCTGGTAATAATTCAAACCCCCTAATTGTATTCTTAGCGCTCCCGCCACCGCGGCTTCCGGAATACCACTGTTTAAACTTGGGTGCCGGCGGGAATCACGGCGCATAATCCGCCAGGCCTCCCCGGCCCGGTGTAGGGCAAACTTATAGCGGAGGCATCCTGCCTTTCCGGAGCCTGACCGTAAGCCGGAAAACCAGGCCGCCAAAACCAGCCCCAGGCCTGTCAGGCGGGCGGGTAAGTAATTGGCCAGGTCATCAAGACGGGCGGCGGCCCAACCAAAAGCGTGATATTTCTCGTTCCGGTAACCAACCATGGAATCCAGGGTATTTACGGCCCGGTAAGCCATGGCCAGCGGGGCCCCGCCTAGACAAGCGTAAAACAAAGGGGAAATTACGCCGTCAACAATATTTTCAGCCACTGTTTCTATAGTCGCCCGGGTAATATCTTTTTCGTCCATATGGTGAGTGTCCCGGCCGACAATTTGACTTATTTGATGCCGGGCCGCGGCTAAATTCCCCTGTTTAAGAGGAATTAACACCCTGTATGCGGACCGGGCTAACCCTTGCGTGGCTATGGTAGTAGAGATAAGCCAGATTTCTCCTCCTAAGGCGGCCCAAGGGTGGAAAAAATAAAGCAGTTTTAATATAAACAAGGTTGCCGCGTAACTACCGCCAACCACCAAAAAAACCAAAACAACCCCGGCTAACCGAAACCTCTTTCTCGAAGTTCGAAGTTCGAGGTTCGAACTTCGAGGTTCTAATTTCGAACTTCGAACTTTGAGAAGGAACGCCTGGCGCAGTGCCTGCTCTAAAGCCTGAATAACTTTGCCGATTACCATAACCGGATGGGGCAGCCAAGGGGGATCCCCGGTTAATAAATCAACAAGATATGCCCCTATTGCGGCTAGCGTATAAGAAAAATCACTTACCCCCCTTTTCGATGTTCGAAGTTCGAAGTTCGAGGTTCGAACTTCGAGAAGGACCGGGCAGGTTTATTAAGGCGTA
>DMDI01000243.1 GCA_003445555.1 Desulfotomaculum sp.
CTATAGCCCCCTTTTTCTGCCGGAGCATTTGTAAAAGCTCATACTTCATACATAGCCATATTCCTTTTAGATTAACTGCCAGGACGTGGTCCCAGTTTTCCGCGGGACACTCCATCGTAGAGGCTATCTTACCTTCAATACCGGCGTTGTTAAAAGCATAATCAAGACGTCCGTACGTACTAATGGTTTTTTCGGTTAAGGTTTTTACTTCCTCCTCTTTTGAAACGTCTGTACAAATAAAAATAGCTTCTTCCTTATCCCTTTGAATTAGGGCGGCGGTTTCTTCGCCGCTATCCGGGTTGTATTCAGCCACCACCACTTTAGCCCTTTCCCGGGCGAAAGCCAAAGCACTGGCCCGGCCAATACCTGAACCCGCCCCGGTAACCAGAACCACTTTTCCGTCAAAAAGTTGGGCCATGGCAGTTTCCTCCCTTTTTTAAATTTTAATTTTTTTTCTACCTAATTTTAATTATGCCCGGAAGGTATATGTTTATGTGGTTAAAATTAATAAAAAATATTATTTTTAAACAATCTTTATTATGGTAATATTAAACTCATGGTGGTGGCAAATATAAATTAAATTTAGGCTGGTGTTATTTTGCCTCTGGTAATTTTCCTGCTTTTGCCCTTGTTATTTTTACTTATTTTTTTAAACGTGGCTACCTTATCATTCACCCACCTGGGTCTTTCTCCTAATGGAGCCATCCTTTTTCTTACGGCTTCTGTTTTAGGAAGTATGATCAATATTCCTCTTTCACGCCGGCAAGTAATCATTTCACCGCGCCGTCGCTTGCCTTTCCCCTTTTACTTTTTTTATTACCCTCCGGTGGTTCACAAGCAAACGATTTATTTTAATGTGGGCGGAGCCGGCTTACCCGTCATATTTTCTATTTATCTTTTATTTACCCGGTCTCCTTTTTTACCTGCTTTTTTTGGGATAATGGTAGTGGCTATAGTAGCCAAGTTAATTGCCCGGCCAGTGCAGGGAGTAGGAATAGTTATGCCCGCCTTTATTCCGCCAATTGCGGCGGCAGCCGTAGCTCTTATTTTAGCATCGTCCCAGGCGGCACCGGTAGCTTACATTGCCGGAACATTGGGTACTTTGATAGGAGCTGACCTCTTAAACTGGCGAAAAATTCAAAGCCTTGGGGCGCACGCGGTCAGTATTGGCGGGGCCGGAATTTTTGACGGGATTTTTTTAGTAGGGATTGTAGCCGCTTTTTTAGGCTAAGCTAGAAAAAAGCAACGGGAATATTTAAATCTTTTAATAGCTGGGTGCGGATAAATCTTTCCATGATTATTTTATCTTCTTTAGTAACTTTATGGTGACCAAATAAAATATTAACCTTAATGTAGGCAAGCTGATGAGGAATGTTGTTTATTTCACGGTATTGGGCAAAAACCCAATGAAAACATCATGAAAGCATTTCTTTCAGACTTTCCTGACCTCGTTTATTTATGGGCTTATTTTATATAGTAACCTGCCTGGAAGTGTCCAGTCAAGATACCCGTTTAAAAAAGACAGGAGAAATCAAGGACAAGAAAAATCTTGACAAAAAAATAAATGGTTATAAAATTAAAAATATTAATATATTTAAATATTTAAATATATTAATTTATAAATTTGTTGAATTGATTTGCAAAAGGAGGTCTTTATATGGAAAAAACTGTAGAGCTATTAAAAGCAATTGCTGACGAGACACGTTTTAAAATAATTTTACTTCTTTCCAAGCAGGAGATGGCGGTTTGTGAGTTTATGAGCGCTTTAAATTTATCTCAACCGGCGGTTTCACATCACTTAAAAATTTTAAAGCAGGCCAGACTGATAAAAGATCATAGGAAAGGTAAATGGAGCTTTTATACCATAGACCACCATAAATTTAAAGACTTAGAAAGTGACTTAGATAATAATCTTTTTTTACCTATTCAGGAATATTATAAAAAAGGAGTTCTTCCTTCCCGAATACGCCTAGATCCTTGTATATGCGAGAAACTAAAGCAAGAGACGGTCAAGGAAAAGGCAATTTAAAAAATTTAAAAGAGGTAACTTATTAGAGATTACAATATTTAGCTTAAACTTTATAGAAAACAGATTAATTGAGATAGGAGGTAAAGCCGTTGTGACCAAGCCGGTTACCCGTAAGCTTTCTTTTCTTGACCGGTACTTAACTTTATGGATATTTTTAGCAATGCTTGTGGGCGTAGGCGGAGGTTATCTATATCCACAAATTGCTGGCTTCTGGGGTAAATTCCAGGTAGGAACGACAAACATACCCATTGCTATTGGCCTTATCCTAATGATGTATCCGCCGCTGGCCAAAGTAAAGTACGAGGAAATTGGCAAAGTATTTCGTAATGGAAAAATACTTAGCCTTTCCCTGATTCAGAATTGGATTGTAGGCCCTTTCCTGATGTTTTTCCTGGCCTATATTTTCTTGCGCGACCGTCCAGAATATCTGGTTGGGTTAATTCTAATTGGGCTAGCTCGCTGCATTGCCATGGTGATTGTCTGGAACGAATTAGCCCAAGGCGATAACGAATATGCCGCGGCGTTGGTAGCTTTAAATTCAATCTTTCAAGTGCTGTTTTACTCAGTATTTGCTTACTTCTTTATCACTTTATTTCCGAAATGGCTTGGTCTGACCCAAAACTCTATGGTAATTCATGTTTCCATGGCCGAGGTGGCTAAAAGCGTAGCTATTTACCTGGGCATTCCGTTTTTAGCCGGGTTACTGACCAGGCTTCTTCTTTTGCCTTCTAAAGGGAAACAATGGTACGAAACCAGGTTTATCTCCAGGATCAGCCCACTAACCTTAATTGCGCTGCTTTTCACCATCATCACTATGTTTTCCTTAAAAGGTCAATACATTGTAACCCTGCCCTTGGATGTAACTCGGATTGCTATTCCGTTAGTCCTTTATTTTATCATTATGTTTTTAGTTTCATTTTTCACTAGTTGGCGGTTAGGTATTAACTATGAACAAACAGCCACCCTTTCCTTTACTGCTGCCAGCAATAACTTTGAGTTAGCCATCGCCGTAGCGATAGCTGTTTTTGGCATTCATTCTAATCAGGCCTTTGCCACTGTTATCGGGCCTTTAGTGGAAGTGCCGGTGCTGATCAGTCTAGTAAATGTTGCCTTTTATTTCAGGCGGAGGTATTTTGGGCATGAATTACAGACGTAAAAATATCAACCCAAGGGTAAATAAGCGGCAGCAAGTGTACGTTATCCCCGGCTTAAAAACCGGAAGAAAATAAATTTTAGGGGTTGTTTTTTAGTCATGAAAGAGCGTGATAAGTTTATTTTAATGGTTATTGTCTTTTTAATTGCCTTTTATATTCCGCTGGGCCACCATCGGGTGCAGTCGGCTATCTTAGAAGCTTTTTACCTGCTGCAGGATTACGCCCAAAAGCACGTGCTTACCTGTCTGATACCGGCGTTTTTCATTGCCGGAGCCATTGCCGTGTTTGTTTCCCAGGCGTCAGTATTAAAGTATTTTGGGGCGGGAGCAAATAAAATTTTGTCATATAGCGTAGCCTCAGTATCGGGAAGCGTGTTGGCAGTTTGCTCCTGTACGGTACTGCCTTTATTTGCCGGTATTTACACCCGGGGCGCCGGGATTGGTCCGGCTACGGCCTTTTTGTACTCTGGTCCCGCCATTAATGTGCTGGCCATTATTTTAACGGCCCGGATACTGGGTCTGGAACTGGGTATCGCCAGAGCTGTTGGGGCGGTGTTTTTTGCCGTTGTTATTGGGCTGCTAATGCATTTCATTTTTCTTAAAGAGGAAAAGAAAAAAGAAGCGGCTGCCTTGCACCTGCCGCCACCAGAAGAAGATAAGCGTGCCCTGTGGCAATACACTTTATACTTTTTAGCTATGGTTTTAATCCTTATTTTTGCCGCCTGGGGTAAGCCAGCCCAACCGGTAGGTTTTTTTAGCGCGGCTTATGAAATCCACTGGTACCTGACCGGTTTTTTCCTGCTCTTACTACTGGTCATTCTTAAGCTTTGGTTTAGTAAAGAAGAAATAATAAACTGGGTAGATTCTACCTGGGGCTTTGCCAAGAAGATTTTTCCTCTTTTGCTTGGCGGGGTGCTGGCAGCGGGTTTTTTTTTGGGGCGCCCTGGTTTGGGTACGGGAATTATTCCGGCCAGGTGTATTTCGGCCTTGGTAGGGGGGAATTCCCTGGAAGCAAACTTGGTGGCGTCCATATTAGGGGCTTTTATGTACTTTGCCACCTTAAGCGCAGTGCCCATCCTC